>JASEFT010000002.1:26036-73851 GCA_030018475.1 Candidatus Thermoplasmatota archaeon | reverse complement strand
ATATTACACCCATTTGGTAGAGATTTGGAATTTAAACCACATGTCCACGTGCTTGTTACAGAAGGTGGGTTTGATAGTAAAGTGAACTTTTATCCAAGGAAATTTTATCCTGCAAGAGCTATGCGGAAGACTTGGCAGTATCAAGTTCTAACAAGATTTAAGAAAGCGTTACCAAAAACAAGAGAATATGCTAAGCTTATCAACAGTTTGTTTAAGACTTATGATGGCTTCTATGTATGGCTCCCCAAAGAATCTAGAATAGAATCGAGAAGAGAGATATCAAAATATGTTGGTAGATATATAAGACATCCTGCAGTAGCAAATAGCAGGATATGCAGATATGATGGAAAAGAAGTAACGTTTTGGTGGAGAGATAATGGTGGAGAAATACATTATAAGACAATGAGTGTAGATGAGTTCATAAAAGCGATAATTCAACATATCCCTGAAAGGCAATTTAGACTAATTAGGTATTACGGTGCTTACAATCGAAGAGATAAGAGAATCTTTAAAAAAGCTCTTCAACAGTCAACTATAGCCCAAACGAAGCTTTTTGATTTTGATAAGATTTGGAGATTTAGATGCCCTAAATGTGGTTCAAAAATGGAGGTTATCTGGTATATGTCAGGTCATCCACCACCAGATATTAATTTTGGTGAGAAAATAGAAGATTGGAACTACATTTAGATTAGCTGGAGCTATCTAAATTTCCCCGAAGGGGCTTTCTTGTCAAACAGTGAATCAGTTTAGAATATTATTTAACCTTCGCACGCTTACTTCTCATTGCTATTACTGCAATTACAAAAATAATTACAATGCACAAGACAATTAAATATAAAATTTGAGGTTCTTTTTGTGGCTCAGCATGTAAATATACTATCTCAGTTGTAGCTCTGTTACCAGAAATGTCGCCTGCTTCAACATAAACCCCCACACTATTTTCAAAGCTCCCTAAATAGGCTTGATATTTGCTCTCGCCAACGTAAAGCATGCTCTTGGATTGCCAGCCTGAAGCGTCATTATAGTAAATTATAACATTTTCCAAAACGTTGTTATCAGTAACTTCGCAAATCACATAAATATCTATGCCTTTTTCAACTTTATGGGCACTAAATGATAAATTCGCTATTCTAGGCTTTTCTTTGTCTTCATACTCTAGAATTAAAGTTGAATTACCGGTAAAAGTGATATTTGAAATAGCTAGAACGCTTGTAGAATAGTTATATTCAAACTCCAGACTTTTATTATCACAGACTAATTTTTTCAAACCAATATTTGTGGCTTCAAATGAGATTATAGTCTGATTTAGAAAAATATCATGATTAAAAGCTATAAAATTTATGCTTGCAAAAGTAGCATTCATAGAAGCATTTAAAAACAATAGTGGTATAGATGTGTAGAGAGTAAAATTATTGTACCCAGAGCTTAAGTTCGCATTGAAAATGAGATATTTATTTTCTAGAATACATTCTATAGCCATGCCTTTAGAATCGAAAACGGTCGGTGAGAAACTCTGATAATAAAGCTTAATCGGGTAGGCGCCTAGCTTGCTCACATCTTCTACTATTACTTTATTGATATTCGATTCCGAGAGTATAGTGAAATTAAAAATACCGTAAGTAGAATAATAACCTGAGTAATAGCTACAAAATTTGCTTTTTGGTAGAATCAGAGACATTGCTGTATAAGCATCTTTAGGATCTGTTTTATATTCGCTCCTTGTAAGTAGCACAGCAATAAAATTAGAATTTAGATCAAGATACCCACCATTTTCGAAATCCCAAAATCTAAGATAGTATTGCTCGTAGGGCAGTAAAGTAGCTAAAATAACGCTTTTAGCATAATCAGAATAAGAATTATTATTTGTAAGTTTATAAAGCGATGATAGTGCTATACAGAACCAAAGCTGCGTTTCTGAAGATGCAAAATAAGGTTTTAGCTCAAAAGAACCGTTTTTTTCAATACCTGCATAAGCAAGCAAGAATCCTCTAGCTTGCGCAAATGTTAAGTTACTAATTAAAAAATCTACAATATCCAATGCTAAAATTTTAAACTCAGTTATGTTTGTTAGCTCGTAAGCTTTTGCATTAGCAACTGCAAGTTTAGCATTATGCTCTCCATAGTAAACTGAGGTATTATTGAGCTCTGTCCTATAGCCTTTATGCTTGAAATAATCTCTTTTAGTTGCGTTAAGAGCTTTAAGCGCAGCAAGATAGCTTTGAGTTTTAGTCTCTTTGTATAATTCAAGAAGCGCTATAGAAGCTAATGCTTGAGTATTTAAATCAATACTAGAATTTAAATTAGAGGCATTGAAATAGTCACTGGGCTGATTATTGAGAATAAAGTTACCTATATTTTTTGCTCTTTCTAAATATTTGATTTTCCCAACGATTCTGTAAAGCTCTAAATTGGCTAAAATACCATAGCTATTATCTATAATGTAAAAAGTATAGTTTGAAATATTATACCTATAGGCTCTATTATGGCCATCGTAAAAATTCTCGCAATAATACCAAACTTTTTCTGCCAACTCTAAATAACTATAATCTTTAGTATTATTTGCCACGCTCAGTAATGCTATTATTCCAAGTAGTTGCTGGTGAGAGTAATCAGTTTCAAACCTTCCTGCAGTATAGTTAAAGTTCGCAATTAATTTATCAGTAGAAGATAAATCTATAGAAGGCAAATCCTCTTGTGTATAAACCCAAGAAGTAGTATTGGAAGAGATTAAACATATTAGAAGTAATATTATAATTGAGCCTACTTTATTTCCAAACATTGCTATCGTAAATTATTTTATATTCTCAACTCTTTATCAAATAGTAAAAATGGTAAAAGGCAAACTTATAACTTTCGAAGGTATAGATGCTTCTGGAAAAACAACGCTTGCAAAAGAAGTCTATAAAAAGCTTAAGAAAGAGAATTTAGCTGTAGTGCTTGTATCTGAGCCTACGAACACATGGCTCGGCAAGGCGGTAAGAAGAGCTACCGAGTCTAATGTTTATCCCTGCTCAGAAGCTTTGCTTTTCACAGCAGACCATGCTAATTTAGTCGCTAAAATCAGAAGATGGCTTTCTGAGAAAAAAATTGTGCTCTGCGATAGGTACAATGATTCAAGCTATGCATATCAAGGTGTGCAGTTAAGAAAAATATTAGCTGAGAAGGGTATCGATTCTGTTGAGTGGCTGAAGAGTGTTCAGAGACCGCTTACTATAGTGCCTGACCTGACCTTATTACTTGTTATTGAGCCTGAGCTAGCGCTTGCTAGAATCAAATTCAGAATGAAGTCGAAATTTGAAAGAGTAAAGTTCTTAAAACAAGTGCAAGAGCTTTATTTTGAATTTGCCGCCAGAGAAAAGCGCTATAAAAAATTAGATGCTACAAAGTCGGTAGAAGAGCTTGCTGCTGAGGGTATAAAAGAAATCAAGAAGTTGATGTGAAAATGCGTATTGCACATATCTCAGATTTGCATTTCGGTAAAGGCGTTGACTTCAACGAGAGGGTCTACGAAAAAGGTATCAAAATTCTGAACAAGCTAGAAAAAGATTTTATTTTTGTTTCAGGCGATTTGACTATCGATGGCTTGCTATCAGATTACGATTTTGCGAAGCAGCAGTTAGAGCTTTTAGAAGGTAAGCTTGTAATAGTGCCCGGCAATCATGACGAGCGCAATTTAGGCTATAAACTATTTCCAGAATATTTCGGTGAAGTTGATTTCGTAAAGAGCTTTGGTAAGATTGTGCTCGTCGGGCTAGCTTCTTCAGAGCCTGATACGGATAGTGGAAGATTAGGAAGAAGAAGGCATGAAATTATTAATCAAGCAGTTAAGAATAATAAAAATAAAATAGTAATTGTGGGCTTTCATCATCATTTAACACCTGTACCTAACTCGGGCAGAGAGAAAAACATAATTGAAGATGCAGGCGAAACTCTAGATATAATTTTGAAGAGCGCGATTCCAATTGTGCTGATGGGCCATCGCCATGTACCTTACGCAACGAGAGTGCATAAATCGTTATTAATAAACGCAGGTACTTTTTCATGTAATCGCACAAGAGCTCATTTCGGATACACTTTTAATATTTTGGATATTGTGGAAGAGAAAGATGGCGTTTCTGTAATTTTAACTGTAGTTAATATTCGTGAGGAGCGCAAAACTGAGATGGTGAAACTCAATTTAACTAAAGGGATTTATGAAAACAAGTATTGCGAATAGCTCGTTACCAAGGCCTGCAATCGTTGCAGCTCAGTTTACTTTCGCTAATTTTTATTACAGCATGCTCGACAAAGCTATTCAGCTTATTTTCTAGCTTCTCAACTACTTTAATAGCTTCCTCATGACTTGCTTTTCCATTGCATTTGTTTGTTATTACTACAATAGGTTGATAGCATATTGCTAGTTCACGTGCAAGTTTAGCCTCTGGGGCAATAGTCATACCTACAAAATCAGCGCCAAGCAATCTAGCCATTTTCAACTCCGCTTTGGTCTCGAATTGAGGCCCTGCAAAACATATATAAGTACCTCCGGAATGAGCTTCTAAATTGAGCTCATTAGCTGCAAGCTCTAAAATGTTACTTAATTTTTTACAGAAAGGTACTGCAAAATTAGCATGCTTCGCTTCCCTATCATTAAAAGTCCATGTTTGCTTGGTAAAATCAATTAACTGCTCTGGAAGCGCAAAACTACCAACTTTATATTTAGCTCTTAAACTGCCTACTGCAGAAACAGAAATTATTTTATTTATTCCTAATTTTTTCATTAAAAATATATTTGACCTGTGATTTATTTTATGAGGTGGATATTTTTTTTGTGTATGTCTAGCTATAAAAATTATATTATCATTGTTTATCTTGCCTTCAACATATTCGCAAATACCGTAAGGCGTGCGCGCAGTAAGCTCTCTTTTGGTATCAATACATTTAAGTGCCCTGTATAGCCCTGTACCACCAATTACGCCGATCATTCAAGTATCCCTCTTGCAGCAAGTATGCCTGTAGCACTTGCATTGATTATATCCCTGCTCAATCCAGCGCCATCGCCAGCAACAAATAAATTTTTAATATTAGTTTCCAACCGCTCATTAACTTGCACTTCCATTGCATAATATTTAATCTCAGGTGCGTAGAGCAAAGTAGAGTCTGCAGCTACACCAGGTATTACCTCATTGAGTTTCTCTAACCCTTCAATAAGATTAGTCACTACTCTATGCGGTAGAGCAGTAGAAATATCGCCAGGAGTGACATCTGTAAGCGTGTTTTTCAAAGGATTTCTTCGCAGTCTATCCCACGTAGATCGCCTGTCCCTCCTCAAATCGCCAATTCTCTGAATAATAGGCTTTCCACCACCAATTGTAGTTGCCAGTTTAGCTATGCTCCTACCGTACTCAGTAGTGTTTTCTACAGGCTCCGTAAGCTCTATTCTAACTAAAAACGCAAAGTTAGTATTTTGTGATTTTGCACTCTTTAGTGAGTGGCCATTAACGCCGACAAAGCTATCGTAACTTTCTTTAACTACAAATCCATTTGCGTTAGTACAGAAAGTTCTTACAAAGTCATCGTAGCTTGTAGTTCTTATATGGAATTTAGGATCTTTGTTAATTGCAATTATATGCTCCATAATTATAGCAGGAACTTCTACCCTTATACCAACATCTATAGGGCCGTATTTTGCATTGATCTTATATTTACTAATTATTTTTTCAAACCAATCAACTCCGACCCTGCCTGGCGCAGCAATTACATTCTTAGCTTCTATCTCTTTGTTCTTAACTCTTACTCCGTAACATTTATTGCCCTTTATAATTAAATCTGTAACTTCAGTATTGGTGGAAAACTTCACTCCTTTCTTTACTAAATATTTAGTAAATCTATCAATTACAAAAGGTGCGAGATCGCTACCTATATGGCGCTGCTTGATATCTATAAAATTAATACCTACAGATGCGCATTTCTTCCTTAACTCTAGTATTTTATTTTCATTAGTGCCGTACAGCACTTTAGGCGCTCCGAACTTTAAAAATGTTTTATCTATGTAATTTACAAGTTCCCAAGCAAGAGTTTCCTCTTTAGTTAAATTTACTAAATTGCCGCCAACGTCAGGTCTTAAGTTTAGAATACCGTCTGAGAAAGTACCTGCGCCACCAACGCCGCACATAATATCGCAGGGCACGCATGAAATGCATTTACCTGTCTCTTTCATAGGGCATATGCGCTTCTTAGCTTCCTTACCTTTTTCTATAATCAAGATTTTTTTGTTTTTTCCCACTAATTCGTAAGCTGCAAAAAGCCCTGCTGGCCCGCCACCTATTACTATAACGTCGTGCATTTTCCTACCCAACATAAATCTGTTAAGATAGATAATTATTTTTCGGCTGTCGAAAACGGCATTGGCAAAAGCTCTTTGATACTTCTAACTTCTTTTTTACCTTTTAAATTGCCAATTATTACAAGAACATCTTTACTAAATTCTATTATAGCTTGTCTGCACGCGCCGCACGGCGTTCTTAACTTTTTTCCTTCCGCAACTATTGCAATTGCTTCTAAATCTCTTTCTCCGTTAGCTATTGCGTTTGCTAGTGCATTGCGCTCTGCGCATATAGTTAGAGCATAACTTGAGTTTTCTACATTGCAACCTCTATAAATATTACCTTTTTTTGTTAATACCGCAGCACCCACTCTGAACTTAGAATAAGGCGCGTAAGCATTCTTTAAAGCCTCTTTCGCTTCTTGAATTAATTTTTTATACTCTTTTTTCATCTTTTATAAAGTAGCTCTACAGCCTTCAAGCCTGTTTTTATGCACCTTAATTCTGCTTCCTCTTTCGCTTTATCATTAATAAATTCGTTTTTTATCCTCTGAGCATAGACTGCGCAAACAGCGCCTGCTCTTAAGTTGCGAATACTTGCAAGTGTGAAGAGCACAGAACTTTCCATTTCAAAATTCAGGACTTTGAGAGCGCTTAGCTCTTTTACAAGGTTAGGAAATCGTAATGGAAAGCCCCCAACCTTTCGTGCCTGCGCTCCGTAGAAGCCGCAAGCGGTTGCTGTTAAACCTATATGATAAGGATAGCGAAACGTTTTTGCAGCCTCAGCAAGTGCATTAACTATTTCATAGTGAGCAACTGCAGGATATCCTTCAGGAACAAAGAACAAAGAAGTATTTTCCAATCTTACTGCACCTGTCGATATTACAAGCTCGCCGAGCGCAATGTTTTTTTGTAATGCGCCGCAGCTGCCGATTCTTATAAAAGTAGGTTTTTTTGTGATTTGGCAAATTTCAATAACTGCAATTTCTGTATTATCAGGTCCTATGCCTGTAGACATTACCGTAATCGGTATTTTTTTATAAATGCCTGTAAAAGTCAAAAATTCTCTGTTCCTTCGCTCTATTTTAACTTTATCAAATAATTTAGAAGTTCTTTCAGCCCTCTCAGGCGCTCCGCAAAGTAATATATAATTTGCAACTTCCCCTTTAGCAAGTCCTATATGATACTCCATATTCAGTCGCTCGTAGCTTTACTAACAAGCTCAATTCCAAGTCTCAGCAGCTCTTCAGCCCTTCTCGGCTCTTGCGCCTCTGAAAATATTCTTATCAAAGGCTCTGTACCGCTTGCCCTTATTAAAAGCCATGAATTTTCATAGAATTTTTTTATACCGTCAACTTTTATAGTTTTAACTACTCCGCTATCGTTCCAAGTTTTATCTACTTTTTCCATAACCTTGGTTTTTTTAAATTCCTCACATTCTATAGCCTGCTTCTTTTGATAGAATTTTGGAAATTTTTTGAGCAGTTGCGTTAAGCTCTCGCGGTCAGCTATTATAGCAAGAATTTTTAATATAGCTAATAGAGCGTCAGGCCATAGCATAGGTGAGAAGAAATATTTACCTGTCTCTTCGTAGCCGAAGCTTGCTCCCACTGATAAAATTTTTTCCGCAATAGCAGGTGCTCCTACTCTGCAATATTCTACTTTTGAATTATATTTAGCAGTTAGCCACTCAATCAGCATAGAAGCGTTGATAGGAGTAACGCAAATACCTTTTTCTTTACTGAAAATTTGCTCCGCCAAAAGCGTTGCGATATTATCGTTAGGAATAATCTCGCCGTTATGAGCTATAACTACAACTCTATCTCCATCTGTATCTAAAGCAAATCCTAAGTCGCAATCGTTACTCATTACATTTCTTGCTGTCTCTCTCAAATTTTCAGGCTTAGGCTCAGGAGCTCTTGAAGGTATAGGCGATTGCTCTGAATTGATTTCAATAACCTCGCATCCTAAATCTCTAATAACGCTTGCAAAGAATTGGCATGCGGTGCCATTGCATGGGTCTAGAAGCACACGAAATTTTTTTGATGCAATTTTAGCTTGAGCTTTTGAATCTATGCCACTCAGTGCAATATCACGATGTATGAATTGGGCTGTAGCATTTTGAGTTAATTTTCCAATGGATTCAGGCTCCGCTCTTTTCTTTTCCCATACTCTTTCACTATATTTCTTTTCAAATTCTTCTTCCATCATGCTAGAAAGGCAAGCGCCGTTACTATGAAAAAATATAATTCCTATTCTGTTGTAAGCTAAATGAGAGCCTGTGATTATAGCTCCACCTTCTGAGCTTGAATTTGCAATGTAACATGCTAATGTAGGCGTAGGTACAATACCGCAATCTTCTACATCAATGCCATTACTCAGCAATCCTGCGATAAAAGCATGTTGGATGGCTAAAGCACCGTACCTATTATCGCGTGCAATTGCAACTTTACCTTTGTTGTTTAAGAAGCAAGCGTAGGCAGAGCCTAAATCGAGTGCGAATTGTGGTGTGATTTCTATGTTAGTTAAGCCTCTTATACCTGCGGTGCCAAAAAGCTTCATTCTTTCAGCCCTTCTATTATTTCTACACTTGCACTCGCACCTATTCTAGTAGCGCCAGCTTCTATCAACTTCAAAGCTTGCTCTGCAGTTTTTATACCCCCAGCAGCTTTTATACCAAAATTCTCGCCAACCACTCTTCTTATCAGCGCTACATCCTCAACGTTTGCGCCACTAACTCCAAAGCCTGTAGAGGTTTTTACAAATCTAGCGCCAGCTTCTTTTGCAAGCTCGCAAGCTTTGACTTTCTCCTCTTCACTTAAATAGCAGCATTCAATTATTACTTTCACAGGTACTTTACCAACTTCTTCCGCTATCTTAAAAATTTCTCGTTTTACAAGCTCGTAATTCTTATCTTTCAAAGCACCTATGTTCATTACCACATCTATTTCCTGCGAGCCGTTTCTGCAAGCATCTTTCGCTTCAAATAATTTTACTTCAAGAGTATTCGCTCCTAAAGGAAAGCCTACAACTGTGCATACTTTAATATCAGTACCAAGTAAAAGTTCTGATACTAAACTTACCCAGTATGGGTTAACGCATACAGTTGCAAAATCGTATTTCTTAGCTTCGCTGCAAAGCTTTTTTATATCCTCACTTGTAGCGAACGGCTTTAAATTCGTATGATCTATCATTCTAGCAAGCTGCTTCTTTGTTAACATTTTTTCTACGTTTTTTCATAAACAGTTTCTAAGCACTTAAATTTAATCTGGAGAGAGGCAGAAAAAGTATTTTAGATACCAAACTTATTTATGTTTTCATAGTTATAACACGCAAATTCAAATGAGGAAAATATAATTAAAGTTAATTATTTATAGTATTAAACCTTATTCAAAGATGGTGAGTCGGTGAAAAAACTATTGCTCGGTTTGATAATAGCTATAGCGCTGGCTTTGTGCTTAAACTCGATTTTCGCGCTGCATAGTAACGAATCGGAAGAATTTGAAGAGAGCAAGGTTGATATAATTCTGGTAAACGAGACCAGAACTATTGCATCAGTAGCTTTCAGACAGCACGGCAATATCACTGCTTCTAACAGCACGTTGATACTTAGAGATGCGACTCTTGAAATGGTTCAAGATAGCTTTACTAAACGTTATTATATCTCGTTTGATAATAGTAGCAAATTTATAATAGAACACTCTACATTAACTTCTGGAAAATACCAGTTTTGCCCACTGCTGAAACTTAACGTTACTCTTAGAAATACTACTGTGAGTATTAGAAATTCTACTATTGCTTTTCCTGGTAGTATTTGGTTTGAAAATTGTGCTGTAGAAATATACAATTCAAAATTTACAAACTTAGACCCTAGCGGCACAGGACTTGATATTGACGATAATAACGATTGCCCATTTTTGACTTTTACCAACTCAAATATTACTATTGCGGATTCTAAAATAGAGCATTACTATGAAGCTTTTCTTGGGGAGCAAGCATTTACTTCTATACCTTCAAATCGCACATTTCAGCCTGGAGATAACGATAGTTTCGAGTTTTCACCGTCAGGAATAAATATTGTCACGCAGTATTTGAGTGCCGTTGTATTACAGGTAACTTACACTGGGGAGGAATGGTATAACGGTACGAGCTCAGTGTTATGGTCTAAAGATGGTATAGAGTATGTAAACACTACAATTGAGCCTAAGAATAAGACTGCAACTGAGAGTTATGAACTGTTCACTAGCGGTATACGCACAATAGGAGAGCTCGAAAGGATCAGAGTAAAGTTTGAAAACAACGATTTGGAAAATGATACTAAAAGCAATGTAACTTTCCATAGTGTAAAGCTGGTATTTTCTTATGAAAATGATATATCTCTGACAAATTCTACGCTCCACGCAATTAATACATATATGGATTTAGACTTTAGAGTTGGTGATACAGATCCTACCGGCAATGTACAAGAAACAACGCCTGAGACTTATTTTATAGATGCAAGTTTGACTCATAACGTTTTAAGAGCTAAATTTAATTCAAAAGTCTATCTTTATAACGTTACAGTGGATTCTTCTGAGACTGGCGGTATACCTTATAAAGGCAACCCGCCATTTATATCAGACAGCACTTCTCAAATACTATTCTATAAATGGCTTGAAATTAGAACTACTGACCTGCCTGGAATGTCTATAGATAATGTAGAACTTATTATAGAGAGTAATGCTACTCTTGTAACTCCGCCTCCTGCTGTTATTCTGCAATATCTAGGTAGAGACTTGAGTAATTACAATCGCACTCTCGCTGGTAAAGCAACCATACCGCTACTTAGCGATTTAATGCTACCGTCAAAATGGCCTAACTCAGAATTTGTTGGTAATTATAATATCACAGCGCGGTATCAAACTTACAGCAAACTAAGGAATGCAAGCTTTAAATATTTCCCACTAATTGAAGCTGAGCACAATACTGAGCTCGTTGTTATAAGTTTTGAAGAGCTTGTGCCCGACTTTACTATTACAAAGCTTGCTACAGCTGAACCGCTTATAGAAGGTGAAGTTATAAAAATTAATGTAAAGGTAAATAATTTCGGCACAACGTCAGGCTATAGTGTGAATCTAAAACTTCTAGATAACGGAGAATTATTTCACGAAGAAGACATTGCTCATATACCTACTAATGGAGCGGTAGAACTCTATATTGATTGGACTGCAACCGCAACTGTTCCTAGCGAAGTTCATAATATTACAGCGATTGTAGATGAGCTGAATAGAACACCGGAACTTGACGAAGGAAATAATATCGCATGGGTCCATGTTATTGTGCTATCAAGACCTGATTTGTACATTGAGAGTATTAGTTTTTCAGATTGCTATCCTATAGAAAATGATATTATAACTATTTTTGGTACAATTGGCAATTTAGGTGAAACAAGCGCCAGCTATGAAGCAGAATTTTATGTTGATAATACATTGCTGGCGAAAAGCTCTTTTTATATCTCTGCAAACACCACAGCGAATATAAGCAGCTCTTTTAATACTTCTAATATTTATGGTAAAGTAAATGTGACTGTAAAATTAACTAACTGCACACCGAGCGAACGAATACTTACTAACAACGAGCTTACTACAAGTTTGTTAATTTATTCTGCTAAACGAGGCGACCTTGTTTTAGAATCAGATAGAACTATAGAGCATGACTATCTATGGCCTAGCAATATTGTAATAAGAGGCTGCAATTTATTAATTTCTAACTCCACTTTGACTATTCCTCAAACTTTTGACTGGGAAAACGAAATGATAGCGCTACAAGGTGCTGGAATTGTTTTACACAACAGTACAATAAAGAGCAATTATCAATTGTGTATGCATGTATATGATGGTAATTTATCTGTTACAAACTCAACTTTGAATTTAAATGTCATTACAAAAGGCTCTACAAATATTTTTTCAACCGGAAGCTTATTCAACGGATCTTTAAATATTACTTGTGACGAGCTAGTAACTGAAAGTACTAACTTCGCAAGCAAGAATATATTAGTAAACGCAAATTCCATTTACATAGAAAACTCAGTTCTTAACTCACCTTCAATTAGTTTGCAAGCTCAGAAATCTAGAATTCAGAACACAAGTTTAGCATCGAAACTAGTATTTGAGCATGGTATTATAGAACTTATAAATGTTACAGCGCCTGCAGAGGTTTTAGGAAATGCAACTCTCTATAGATACTGGTGGCTTAAAGTTAATTTTATAGATAAATTAGGTAGCGGGATACCAGATGCAGAGATTAGAATTTATTCTAGAGAGAAAGAGAGCTATATCCAGATTCTAGGCATGAACAGGACTGACGAGAACGGAATAGCGCTTGTACGACTACTTGCTGAAGAACTTACAGCTAAAGGAGTTATACATACAAAGAACTATATTCTTAATCTGAGCTATGGGAATGAAAGCTTTTACCAATACTTCAGTTTAGAAAACAATACTGAGCTTAAGAAGGATTATCAGCAAATTGTAGTTGTGCCTACAGCACTAGAACTAACAGCTAAGCTGAGTACCGAAATTATAGAGGCTGGTGGATTGTTAATTATGTCAGGCACTGTTAGATATAATCTCAGTACGAAGCCTGGAGTGGCAAATGCACTAGTTACTATCACTATAGACCATATAACTTATTCTACAAATACAGATGCTAATGGCAAATACGAGAAGGAAATTGCTGCACCCGGGACCGGTGGTAATTATGGGATAGCAGTTTCTGTAACTGACCCCCACTTTAACTTGCAAGCTATTACTGAAAAATCGCTGGTAGTTCTAGCGCCCCCTCCAAAACCTTTTGATATCCTCCCAGTAATTGTTGCGATAGTAATCGTAGTAATCGTTATTGCAATATGCTTCGTAATGAGAAAGAAACTCAAAGCTTATTTAGTAATTTTGAAAGCAAAGCTCAAGAAGGAAGAGTTCACAGAATGCAGCGAATGCAGTAAAAAAATACCATCTTCACTACGAAAATGCGTTTTCTGCGGAGTCGAATTTGAAGAAGCTAAAGAAGAAGAGCTTGCTAAATGCTCTGAATGCGGCGCTTTTGTACCAATAACTGCTAAGAAATGCCCTAAGTGCGGCGCAGTTTTTAAAGAGTAAAATTTACTGGCGCTTAGCTAACCGTACCTCAATAGCGAAAGGAATATAATTTCCATTGTATACAACTGTTATTCTTTTCCAGCAAAAGCCATATTTACCAGCGCTCTCATTGCCGAAATAATATTTCTCGTTAGTTGTAAGATTAGTAAAAGTAATGTTTAGGTGATAGCCTCCCTCTTTTAGCTTTAGCACAGACCTCACACATTCATACCACTCTTCAGTAGTATTATTTATAAGTTTATGAATTTTGCCCCAGTGTAAAATACCGTAAGTTTGATTGTCTACTCTTACTGTAGAATTTATTGCCAGCCCAATACTTTTATTCTCGGCATTAATTATCTCCTCATACCCATAATCTTCCCAATTATCGATTGCAGTATCAGTATAGAACCCAGGCTGGCTAATTAAAAGCTCTACAAGCCTCATAGTATCTTCTTCTAGATAGCTCATAATCGCAGGTCTGTAGATATTAACTATTGCATAAAAGCCACCAATTATTATAATAAATATTGTAAAAACCATAAAGAACTCTATCAGCCTGGCAATGCCTTTTTTATCTTGCATTTTCTACTGCCCCTAAATATACTCTTTCAATTTTATCAATTACCTTATCCCAAGTTAGTTCTTGAACAATTTTCTCTCTGCCATACTTACCAAACTCTTTACAAAGCTCTATATGCTCTGCAAGATAGTTAATTTTATCAGCAAGCGCTTTTCCGCTCATAGGCTCTACATAAAAGCCGTCTTTACCATCTACTACCGTCTCTTTAACGCCTGGAATGTCCGAGACAATCACTGGCTTAGCGCAGGCAAGCGCCTCTAAAACCACAAGTCCCATAGCCTCAAGTCTTGATGTTGATGGTAGTACTAGAACATCGCAGGCATTGTAATAACCTGGCAGCGCATTTTCATCTGCTCTGCCTGCTAAAATTATTTTGCTCTTTAAGTTTTCAATTGCTACCTGCTTCTCTATTTTTGCCTTAAGCTCGCCAGTACCGACAATAAGATATTTTGCATTTGTATGTTTGGCTGAGCTTATCAAATACTCCAAGCCTTTATGTGCTACAAGTCGACCTACAAAAAGCACAACAAAATCGTTGTTATTTAGGTTATAGCGCTTCCTAATAGCTATACCTGAATTTAAGTCGGGCTTGAAAATGTTAGTGTCCACAGGCGTAGGCATGACAGTAACTGAGCTCTTCCAAAGAGTTCTGGAGGTTGCGGCATAGCCAGAGGTTGTAACAATTATTCTACTTGCTACATTCATTGTGTACTGCCCTAATGTGATATTGTAAATACTAACTATCAATTTACCAATCAAGGATGGAATTTCAGGATCACAATGATATGTTAGTACAAGAGGTATTTTTTGTAATTTACAAGCTACCGCTGCATAATAAGCTTGCAAAGGTGGCGGAGTGTGCGCATCCACCAAATCAAAATCTTTAATAATCTTAGTAAGTTTAGGCGTTATTGGAGTTTTGTAAATTGTAAATAACGGCTTTACTCTCCTTATCTCAATACCCTCATAAAAGTCATATTCTTTTGTATTGGGAAGTAGCGATGTGAACACAGTAACGTCATGGCCTTTTTTAACAAGATATTTTGAAGTATTAATTACGCGCGATTCTACTCCTCCAATATGAGGATAAAAATAAGGCGTTACTTGCGCTATTCTCACAAAAAGAAAATTTCTTTTGATAATATATAAGCGTAGCGATTTCGCCATCAAGTTGTCAAACTGTGTATCGGAACTCGACACGAAATCTATATATAGAAATTAACTTATGCAACAAAAATAGAAGTGATTATAAATGGAAGAAGGCAAAATATCGGCGATAAATACAATTCTTTCTGCTATAGCAAAGCATACTTTGCATTTGTATACACCTGATGTGAACAAATATGCAATTCATGCGCCTTTCATAGGCTCTGCAGCTAAAGATGAAAAGGTAGTTTATATAACTAATGACGAACCTGATGCAGTATCTCAAGAGCTTAAAGGATTGAATTTCGATATTTCTATTATCAAGCCTAGTGGGCTTGGTAGAATTAACTTTAACGACAAACTGAGAATTCTCGTAGATGCAGGCTCCATAGATAAAGAGGAGCATTTGAAAATAGAGAAGAGTCTTGCGAGAGCAGGCAAAAACCAGCTTATGTTATGCACCTATGACGCCTCTAAGCTCGACCCTAAGATTATAAAAGAGTTAGTGGAATGCCATGACAAACTCATGCTTACAGCTAGCGATATCACTGTTCTTTCTTCGGAAACGCTTGACAAGTCAAATATCTCAGACGAGTTTATAGAGAGATTTGTTAAAAACGAGCTTGAGACTATCGTCCTAGCATTAATACTTAACAAGCCTATGTGCGGTACAGATATAATAAAGACTGTGCATAAAGAATTTAACATCTTGCTAAGCCCTGGCACAATTTATCCCCTGCTCCATTCGCTAGAAGAAAAAGGCTTGCTGAAATGCGAGTATAAAGTTAAAACAAAGCTCTACAAACCTCCAAAAGGTGCAGAGCCTAAAATAAGAGGTATACTTAACGAGCATGTGCAAGCCAGCAAGTTTTTGAGTAAGTTTTTGCAGTCTGTAGAGCTGAATAGAAAGACAGTTGAGTAAAGCAACTGGTGAGGGAATGGCTAGGATAAAATTAAAGCCTCTTGAAAAGCTTGAAATTATTGGTAAGAGAAGTGGAGAAGAACCTTTTTCAGTAAGTGGACAGAGAGGTCTCTATCTCTATATTAGAACTGAAGATTTTGATAAACTGAGCAAAATAAACAAGCTGTGCAAGTCTTTACCTGAACTCGCTGGCAAAACTCTTGAGAGTGTAAAGATTATCGGTAGAGGCTCTTTTCCAGGCTATAGACCTTTTTTGGTTAAAGGCCAAGAGGGCTCTTGGCTTTGTATTCTTGCAGAGCATTTTAGGCAGTTAAAAGAGCTCAATTCTGCATACCGCAGGGTTTTGGAAGTGGAGGAGAGAAGGAAGGAAGCCGAGAGAAAGAGGCGCGAAGCTGAGCTTAGAAAAAAATTAGAGGAGAAAAGATTACTTGAGGAAGAAAGGAAGAAAAAACTTGAAAGAGCGAGAAAGAAGAGAGAAGCTGAGCGGAAGAAGAAATTAGAGGAAGAAAGAAGGCTTGAAGAAGAAAGGAAGCTTAAACTGGAAGAGGTACGGAAGAAGAAAGTAGAAGAAAAGAGGAAAAAGGCAAAGAATGCATTGACAAGTCTGAGAAAAGCAGTTGAAGAAGCTAGGGAAGCAAAAGCGCTAAAATATGTTCCTGAGATAATGCAAGAAGTGGAGAAATCGTTCGCTGAAATAAAGAAAGTATTTAGTGCTGCAAAATATGATAAAACTATCAAACTAATACCAAAAGCTGTAGAGCTCGCAAGCTATGCTAAATCAGAAGCTGAAAGAAAACTCAAACTAAAAGTCCCGGAAGGTAAATATCTCTACGGCATAATACCTGCACCTGAAAAAGAAATAAGGTTTGGAAATATTGGAATAGGCGATGGAAGCAGGGTCTATACAATTAATTACAAAGATTTAGCAGCAGTTGTTAGCGATACGCCTGTGAAAGACTATTCTGTGACCGAAGAATATTCCAGAACGCACGAAGGAGTTGTAAGAAAAGTGTTAGAAAAGTATTCTATAGTTCCTGCTGCGTTTGGACAGGTTTTCAAGAATCCGAAAATCCTAAGGGTGTTAATAAAAAAAGCCTATAAGGCTCTAAAAGAATGTACAAAATTGATAGATAACAAAGTCGAACTGGGCGTAAAAGCTATCGTGCCTAAGCAGGCCGTGAAATCTTTAGATGATAAGAAGAAGATAAAGCTTAAGAATGAGGGAGAAAAAATTTTCAATACACTCACTAAAAAAGCTGCGGAAGCGGTCAGAGGCAGATTGTTTAGCGATAGGCTGATTCTAAACGCCTCTTACCTAGTCCCCAAGCATAAAATAAAAGACTTCTCTAAAGAAATTGGGCAACTAAGCGAAAGATATAAGGATCTGATACTTAAATATTCCGGGCCCTGGCCGCCCTATAGTTTTGTATGCGTCAAGATCGGTGCAAAAGGTATAGAAGTCGGAAGAAAAGAGGTGAGCTAAATGGTCTTCTCATATCTAGCATACAAGCTTCTTATCGAACCTACTACCGAGCTCTCTACTCAAATACTTAAAAAAATACGAGATCTTGCTTATTTAGAAGTTTACGATCCTGAAAAAATCAAAGCTGCGCTTGAAGAAAACAAGTTGCTTTATGAGGCAGAGGAGATAACTAAAGAAGATTATGAGAAAATAAACTCTGAGCTCTCGAAAAGACTTGAAATTACTAAGTCTTTAGAAAAGCCTCTTAAAGAAATTAAGACACTTTACGAATCTGGTAAAATAACAAAAGAAAAATATGAGAGAAGAAGGTCCGAAATTATAGATGAGTTTGATCGCGCCCTGCAATTAAAAAAGAAAGGGACTAAAAAAGGTAAAAAACCAAGATATAGGATAAGGAGGTGAACTAAAAAATGCCGTTTTTTGTAGACGATGCATTTCTGCGTATGCTCGGAATATCAATACCACCGTTTGATATGATCTGGCTGGTAGAGCAGATAAGAGACCATACACTGCAAGAAGTGTACAATCCTGATAAGATTAACGACCAGCTAAAAGAAAACAGGCTCCTATATGAGTTTGGCGAGATTTCTAAAGAAGAGTATGAGAGAAGGAACAATGTGCTCAATCATAACTTAAAAATAGCCAACCGCGTAAACAGTATGAATCTTAATAAAAGAATGGATATTTTAGGATGAGAAAAGCAGTGAAGAGAAAGGGGAATCACACTAAATGATTACTAAAGAATTACCTAGTTTTTTATGCGATAAAGACTTAAAGCTCATATTTTTTGGCGGGAAAGGTGGCGTAGGTAAAACTACATGTGCTGCAGCGGTAGCGCTACTGACAGCAAAACAAGCCCGAAAAACCTTGCTTGTCTCGATAAACCCTGCCCATTCACTCTCAGATATATTCGAATGCACGATCGGTGGCAGTATTACTAAACTTAATGAAAATCTCTGGGGTTTAGAAGTAAATACCGAAGAACTTGTAAGGGAATACAAGAAAAAAAACGAGCTATACATTAAAACCATAGTAGATAGGGGCACTTATCTCGATACACAAGATCTAGAAAGATTTTTCGAGCTTTCGATACCAGGCATGGACGAGCTCATGGCTGTACGGAAACTCATAGATTTTATGAAAGAAGAGAATACCTACGATGTCTTCATAATAGATACCGCAGCGACAGGGCATTTGATGCGCTTCTTCTCCCTACCCAAACTGTTAGAAGACTTTGCTGAGATTTTAGGTATAATGCAAGCTAAACACAGATATATAAGATCTACCTTTGCACGGAAAAAGTTACCAAAAGATGAAATGGATTGGTTTTTAGAGCAGCAAATAAGAGATGTGAAAAATATAAGAGCGTTTTTCTCAGATCCTAGAAAGACAGAATTTGTGCCTGTAACAATACCTGAATCAATGGGTGTGGAGGAGACTAAATTACTTCTCGAGACCATCGAGAAGAATAAAATTAACGTAAAGAATATCATCGTTAATCTAGTTAACCAATCTACTGAATGTGATTTTTGCAGATCTAGAGCTGAAAAGCAGAAAAAATATATTGAGCAGCTCAAGAATTTATTCCCGAATCACAACATTCTCGAAAGCCCTTTGTTACCATACGAAGTTAAAGGGTTAAGCAATCTCGAGAAGTTCGGCGAAGTTCTTTCTGGAAAATCATACAAGTATGAGTTAATCAAGAGATACGGACCTGAACAAATATCACCAACCCCCGGACCGAAAATTAAGTTTGATGGTACTCGCAAGTTATACCTCTTTGGTGGTAAAGGAGGGTTAGGGAAAACAACCGTAGCAGCTGCAACCGCGCTACAGCTTGCTAAAATGCTGCCTGACAAGAAAATATTGATTTTTTCTACCGACCCAGCACAGGCACTAGGCAGGAGTTTTGATTTGCTGATAGGTACAGAGCCGCTGCAGATAAAGGAAAACCTGTATGCTGTAGCAATGGATGCAGACGAGGCATTAAACGAATTTAAGCAAACATATAAGAAAGAGATCGACGAAATATTCGAAGGGTTCATCACTGGTGGTGCAGGTATAGACTTGCCATTTGATAGAAAAATGTTCGATAGAACTCTAGAGCTCTCGCCACCTGGTTTAGACGAGCTTATGGCCCTGACTAAAATTATGGACTTCATTGAAGAAGGCAGATACGATATTTTCATCTTAGATACAGCTCCTTCCGGGCATTTGTTAAAGTTACTCGAGCTTCCAGCGATAGTTATGGACTGGCTCAGCGCTCTTATCAAAACCATGATGAAATACCGAAAAATAGTTTCTCTTTACAATTGTATGAAACTCGTGCTCACCAAGAAGAAACTTGTTAAAAACCTAATCTCTCTCTTAAAAGATGAGAGTAGAACTGAGTTTGTTGTTGTTACAGTTCCTGAGAAGCTGGGTATTGTTGAAACAGAGCGCGTAGTTAAAAGGCTTCGGGAGCTTGAGATACCTGTGCATAAGATCGTTATTAATAAAGTCACACCCCTTAGCAGCTGCAGTTTCTGTGCCTCACGAGCAGAAAGAGAGCTAGATTATGTCAAAGATATCTACAATAAATTTTCAAATTTTACAATAACTGAAATGCCTCTGTTTCCACACGAGGTTAGGTCTGTAGATGGGCTTCTAGAATTTGCTCAGGTTATGTATGGAGCTGGATTATATGACTGAGGAGAAGAAAGAAGAAATGAGCTCGAATTGAGTAAGGAGGGATAAAAAATGGCAAAGGAAAAGAAGAAAAAAACAAAAAAATACAAAGTGTTAAGTAGCGTTAAGGGCAGTGGAACAACATATTCTGTTTTGTATTCAACAGCAAGGAGTCCAGGTACGAGGTATTCCACGGTAAAAGATAGGTCTAAAGAGCTTGCGCTTGCAAAGAGAAGAAAGAAAAAATAAAAGAAAAGGGGTGAAAAAAAATGGCTGAAGCTGTAGAAAAGTTAGAAGAAGAGCTAAAAAAGAAAAAAGACGAGCTTGAAGCAGCGCTCAAAGAATTTAAAGAGAAAACTACTACAAAACCAATCACAGGTATTGAGAGCGTAGAAGAAAAATTGAAGGCTGTTAAAGAAATGGAAGTTGAGCTCATCCAGAAAAAGGAGCCTTTGGAGAAAGCGCTAAAAGAAGTGCAGGAAATAACTTCTAGTATGAGAGAGCTAAAGGCTAAAGCGCCAGAGAAAAAGGAAGAGCTCATACCTGAGATCAAAGCACTGCAAGCCAAGCTCAGCGATAAAAAAGTAGCTTTAGAAAAAGCAATTAAAGAGCTTGAAGAAGTAAAAGAGAAATATACTAAAAAATTTTACGGGTAAGCGATTTTTTTTGAGCCCGGCAGATATAGTCAAGATTGACTGAACGTAAGTTTACTAACTAAGACTCTACTCAACGATATATTTATAAACAGTCACTATTATAATTATATAGAGAGTAATAGGTGATTATATGGGTAGAGAAGAGTTGGAATGGATCTCTAAACATGGAAAAGAAATCGAAAAGCACTCCGGAAAATGGATAGCTATAAATGTGAAAGAAGGGATATTGGCATCCGATAAACTTTTAGATAAGGCTGCGGAAGTTTGTAAAAAGAACTATCCATCTATTAGAGCAGCCTCCTTTTTAGTCCCGAGGAAGGATGAGGAATGGTATATTTTATGATAGAATATCCTTATCTGGTTATCAGAGGAAAACACTTCCCAATAATCCAAGTAACACTGATTAATAAGGGTATCGAAAAAGAGTTTTTTGCATTAGTAGATTCAGGCTCTAGTGTTTCTATCTTCAAATTCGAAGTCGCTAGACAACTGGATAATAAAGTTGAAATCAGGGTAGAAGACTATAAGTTTACATCAAAGATAGCATTTTCAGAAGAATATACCGCAAGCCTTAATATCTTAGGTAGAGATAATTTTTTTCAATCGTTTCTTGATTACTTTCAATGAAAATAAAAGGGAGATCGTGTTAGAAAGGATGTGATAAAGATGCCAGTAACGTTACGGGTAGCAGAAGCAAAGCACCGCGATGCAGGCAGAGGTATTGCTAGAATAGATACCGAGATAATGAAAAAGCTCGGTTTAGTGAGCGGCGATATTATTGAGCTAAAAGGCAAATCTTTAGCTTATGCAATTGTATGGCCTGGCTATCCCGAAGATGCTGATAGAGAACTTATTAGAATAGATGGTAATATCAGGAGCAATGCAGGTATTAGTATAGATGAAAGAGTTGAAGTTAAAAAGACAGAGGCACGGGAAGCGAAAAAGCTCGGTATAGCGCCAGCTCAGCCTGTAAGAATAGTAAGAGGCGAAGAATTTTTACGCAAGGTTTTAGAAGGTCAGCCTGTTGTTAAAGGTCAGCAGCTCAGAGTTGATGTACTAGGCACGCCACTAACTTTTATTGTTACTTCAACACAACCTTCAGGAGTAACTCTCGTTACATCAGAAACTGAAATTGCGCTGAGTGAAAAGCCTATAGAAGCGCTAAGAACTTACGTGACTTACGAAGATATAGGGGGCTTGAAAAGAGAAGTAGGCCTAATTAGAGAAATGGTAGAACTGCCATTAAAGCATCCAGAGCTCTTCCAAAAGCTAGGTGTTGAGCCTCCTAAAGGCGTTTTGCTGCATGGACCGCCAGGCACAGGTAAAACGCTAATTGCAAAAGCAGTAGCAAACGAAACTGATGCTAACTTTTTAATTATTTCAGGTCCTGAGATTATAGGTAAATATTATGGCGAGAGCGAAGCTAGGCTGAGGGAAATATTCGAAGAAGCTGAGAACAATCCACCTTCAATTGTATTGATTGACGAGCTAGATTCGATTGCGCCCAAGCGTAGCGAGATGACTGGCGAACGCATGGTTGAGCGCAGAGTAGTAGCGCAGTTGCTTGCTTTGATGGATGGCTTGAAGACGAAAGGGAAAATTGTTGTTATAGGAGCTACTAATCAACCTGACCTTCTGGACAGTGCTCTAAGAAGGGGGGGTAGATTCGATCGCGAAATAGAAATTGGCATTCCTGATAGAAACGGCAGGCTAGAAATTTTGCAAATACACACAAGAGGTATGCCCCTGGATGAAAAGGTAGATTTAGATAAAATTGCAGATATAACTCATGGATTTGTAGGCGCTGATTTGGCTGCTTTGTGCAAAGAGTCTGCAATGCATGCACTACGCAAAATTTTACCTAAAATAAACATAGAAGAAGAAATACCGCCTGAGATTTTAGAAGCTTTAGAAATAACAATGGACGATTTCTATGGAGCATTGAAAGGAGTAACACCAAGCGCTATGCGCGAGGTTTTTATTGAAGCTCCTAAAGTTAAATGGAAAGATGTAGGAGGCTTAGAGCAGGCTAAACAAGAGCTTATTGAAGCTGTAGAGTGGCCTTTGAAATATCCTGAAGTTTTCGAGACTTTCAAAACAAAGCCTCCAAAAGGAATTTTGCTTTACGGCCCTCCAGGTACTGGGAAAACATTGCTTGCAAAAGCAGTAGCTACAGAAAGCGAAGCGAACTTTATTTCAATTAAAGGTCCTGAGCTACTGAGCAAGTTCGTTGGGGAATCTGAAAGAGGAGTGAGAGAGATGTTCAGGAAAGCACGTCAAGCTGCGCCTTGTATTATATTTTTTGATGAGATAGATTCAATGGCGCCTTCAAGAACTGTAAGTTTCGACTCTCACGTTAGCGAGCGTGTAGTCAGCCAGCTCTTGACCGAACTTGATGGCTTGGAAGAGCTGAAAGATGTTGTTGTGCTGTGCGCCAGTAACAGACCAGATATGATAGACAAAGCTTTACTTAGACCAGGTAGAATTGATAGGCTTATCTATATTCCGCCACCTGGTAAAGAAGAACGAAAGAAGATATTAGAAATACATCTAGAAGGCAAGCCTTTAGCAAAAGACGTTGATCTCGATGAGCTTGCGGAAAAGACATCAAATTATGTGGGTGCTGATCTTGAAGCGATTTGCAGGGAAGCTGTAATGTTATCTTTGAGAGAGGTTGTTAAGCCAGGTATGGATAGAAAGGAATTGAAGAAAATTTTAAAAGATAAAAAGGTAGAGCTGCGTCATTTTGACCAAGCTATTAAGAAAGTCAAACCTACAATGACGCCTGCAGTACTAAGACATTACGAAGAAATAATGAAAGAGTTTGCGGAATATGTAGAAGAAGAGAGACCGAAGGAGAAAGAGGAATGGAGGGTTTAGTAAACTCTGCAATCGAAGTCATTCTTGAGGAGTTTTGCATTGAAAATCCGTGTTGCAGAGTTTAAGCATAGCTCAAGGAAAAGATATAATAAGAGCTAAGCATATAATAGGACGGTGATAGGATGGCGAAAGTGGGAGCGCTGGGGAAGATCGAAATCATCGGTAAGAGGGGTGGCGAGCAACCTTTCCCAATTAGAAGACAAAAAGGATTGTATTTCTTTATATCTGTAAAGCATGCTGAAAAACTCCAGAAAGTTAATGAAGCGTGCAAAGAATACAAGAAACTAAAACCTCTTAAAGCCATAAAGATCATTGGCAGAGGTAGCATTCCAGGCTATAGACCTTTTCCGCTCAAAGGTAAAGAAGGTCTGTATCTCTGCATCTTATCAGAACATTTTAGACAGCTAAAAGAGCTTAACGATGCTTATAAAGAATTAATCCAAAAGAAGAAAAGAAAGCTAAAGGAAAGGCCTAAAAAATAATTGTGCTTAAATGATAATTGAAGAAACTACATTTGGATCTTTACTTGCTATATGCGCTGCACCCATACCTACGACTGTCCACAGACATAAAGATGTATATTTCGGGCTTGCGCATATAGGCGATAGCATTTACATTGCAATAGCCAAAGATGGTCCTAAAGAGAAAGCGCCTTATATAGAATACGATACAAGAGAGCGCACTTGGAAACTTGTAGACCCTGCAAAACAAACTTTTAGTAGGAGTCCTACAACCGTTACTATTCCTGTAATAGAAGTGAAAGAATTGAGTGGCGAGCTCGGCGAGAAGATAAAAACGATTTTGGAAAAGTAATTGCCGGGATCTTATTATTTTTGATAACTTATGCAGCCGTGCCTAAGTATAGATTTCTGTTGGCTTTGCGAAGTTGAGCTTATGGGCACACTATTGCTCTATTGCAGCTAGTAGCATTTCTATTTGTTTGTTAATCGCAGTCTTTAATTCCTCTATGTTCTCTGAATAAAGCATTGCAATTTTATTGTTTTCTAATAACAAGCAAAGATTTTCTCTGCTTTTTCCCAAATAGTTTTTCTCACTTATCTCTAGACTTCTTATTTTCAATAGCTCTGTCTCAAACAACATTCTAGCAGGCTCTTTCCTAAACAAAAATAATCTTTTGTTTGTAAGATAGAGATAGCCATGCTGCCATGCAGAGTAAATACCGCCATCGTTATAATAAGAGCCGTAGGTTTTGAGTATAATTTTTTCGTTTTCTTGCAACGGCACAGCTATTTTATCAGCATACCCCTTTGCATACCAGCTTCTTATACTTGCATCCCAGGCTTCCATCATACCGTAATCAAGCATTGTTTCTATACCTGCGAGCGCAGCTCTTAAATTTATACCGATCAGCGGCACACCTGCAACGTGGATAATAACATCTGCATTAAGAATAATGCCTTTATCTAGAATTCTGTCTAACACATCTACAAGCGTGCATTCTAGATCTTTTGTAGGCTTCATTTTAGTACCTTATCTAATTAATTTAGTTCTTCGTGTGAACCCCTTGCTCCAGAACATCTCACCACATTTCAAACAATAGTTGAGGTCTGGATTTTTTACAGGTTCGCCACACGCAGGGCATTTTTCAGGTTTTCCTATATATTTATATTTCACCATTTATTTCACCTCTTTGATTTTTTCAGGCATTTTGGGCATACGATATCTAACTAGATGGTTAGGGATAAAGATTTGATCCTGTCCCTTGTAGGTAACTACTTTTACTTTTTTCTTTTTCCATTCTTTCATTCTTTCAGGTATACTATAACCTTCTATTTTGTCGGTTATTTTATAGTGTTTTAGAAAACTTTCAAGCCTTTTCCTTCTAATGCGCGACCTTCTAGATGTAGCATTGGGTTCTAATGTGCCGTCAAATCTCAGCACAACTGGGAATATATCTGTTATCGGCTTACCCTCGGATGGTTTTAAAGTTACAGCTATCACATCGGTATCACCATAAAGTTTAGGTCTCGTTGCCCATAAATCCTTTATTTCATAGCAGTTATCGAAATTTTCAACAAACCAAGATGTGTCGGTATAAAGTATCGCATCTTCAATTGTAGCATCTACCTTTTCTAGCTCGATTTTTCTTGCTTCTCTTAATCGTTCTAGAGCTTCTGCATGTCGCTTTTTCTCCTTCCTAAATCTTTCTTTAATTTCTTTTGGGCTCCTTTTTGGTGTTAATTTCGGCTTATATAACTCTGCCATATACTTCACTCCCCTTTTTGTTTTTTTCCTATTTCATATAAAGGCTGAACAGTATTGAGCTTTGTGCTTCGAGGTTCGAAACTGCTTTCTATCATTTCTTGCACTGCTCCTTGCGATCTTCTAACCTCTTCTTTAAGCGCTCCATTCCAGCCCTCTGTTAGGTCTTATGTTTACCATTTATTTCGCCTCTTAATCATGTTCAACAAGATCGTCCGCAATACCTCTAATTTTTAATGCTCTTTCAATCGCACCTCTAGCTACATTTAGATAGCGACACCATAGCTCCCTCTTCTTTTTCATAGGTAACCATCCGGCTCACCTACCAACGACTCATTGAACGAGATAAATAGGCTGTTCCTCGCTCCTCTGATTTCCTTCTTGCTTCTGCCTCTCTTTTTTCTGCAGCTTCTCTTCTCTCCCTATGCCTTCTTTCTCGCTCTTCATGTCTTCTTTGCGCATCGGCTCTCCATTTCTCACTGGCTCTCGCCCTTTCTTCACGTTCTCTTTCTGTTTTTTGTCGCCACTTTTCTGCTTCTGCTCGCCATTTTTCTGCTGCCGCCATTCTATTTTCTTCTCTTTTCTCTATCTCTTTACGCCACTTCTCAGCCTTTTCTCGTAATTTTTCTGCTGCAATTCTTCTTTTTTCAGAGCGTTTGGCTCTATCCTCGGCTCTTTTGGCTTGTACTTTTATTCTCTGCTGCTCAGCCTTTCCCCTCTCTTCTAGAGGACTTATATCTACCATCTATTTCACCTCTTTCCTGACACCTTTTCAATCGCACTCTTTACTATCTCTGGATACATACTCCATATCTCGACTATTTTCTCTCCTTTTTCACTCATCGTTCTCTCAATGTCTACTCTCACATGCTGAGAGAATTGAGATCTTATTGCACCAATCTTTGCTCTGTACACATGATCAGGCAACTTACAAACTAATACCCCTTTTCTTGTCATTTTGCTCCCCTTCACTCATCTCATTTCTCTCTTTTTCTTATATATCCTTTCTCTAACTTTTGCAGTATCAGCTTGAAATTTTTTTGCATACATATACATGCTCTTCCTTAGATCGCCAGCGTCTCTAGCTCTTCCCCCGCCCATACATGAATCAATAGAGCGCTGCCACCATTGCCTAGGTTGCGGCAAATCCTCGCCTATCTCAGGCTCAATATATTCTTCACCAAGCACTTCTGCAATTGTCTTTTTAGCTATTTCGGGATGTCTACATCGTAAGGTAACTACACTTTTTCCCTTCATATCCATTCCTCTATCAATCTCTATAATTACCTTCCCTGGTAGCCTCTTGCGCAACTCGCCTGCTATCTGCGAATATAAATGCGCATCTAACGTTCTAACTATTGGCGGTCTCGTTTTCATTTTTATTACCTCTTTTTAACATCATTTAATCTTTCTATAACAATAATTGTCTTTATATATTCCATGTTGGTAATGAAACTCACACAAATATTTAGGGATATACTCTGCTTTCGGTTCACCTATCAACTCGTATCTTGCTACATTTGTCAGCTTCTCTACTCCTATACAAAGGTCACATCCTTTAGCTCTGGAAGCTGATGTTTTAACTTTTCTTCTGTACCTGACCGCTCCTTCCATTATTCTTTTTCTATATTCCTCGGCACCTTCCGAAATTCTTCTCGCAAGATTTTGAACTGCATCAAATGCTCTTCCTCTACACCTTGCCTTAATAAATTCCTGAATCGCCTTTCCTTTAAACCAGTCGTCTACAGCTTTTTGAAATATTGATCTTTTTTTCATTTATAATCTACCTCTAATATAGTCAATTCTTCAGTCAGCTCACCGATCTGCTTTTCGATTTCTTTAGTGTTATCATTCTTTAACGCTTCTTTTAATTTCACAATCATTTCCTCAATAGCCACTTTTTCGGCTTTGGGAATTTTAATTTCTGTAATCATTTTGTTTGCCGAAGATATTAATGCGTTTGCTCGGTTAGCAGCTCTGTTTCTTAATGCTATTCTATCTACTAATTTATTCAATTCCTCAGTAGCGCTCTTCACTTGCTCATTATTATTAACTCTTAGCGCGTGCTTTAATTCTTTAACAAGCGTTGTAATATTCCTTTTCTCGTCAATAGGGAGCTTTTCTTTTTTTATTACTTGGCCCAGCTCGTAGATAAGCGCTTCTGCTCTAGTGCGAAGCTTTATCTCATTTTCCTTTCTTTTATCCAGCTCTGCAAACACTGCTGCCTCGTTGATCATTCTGCTTATCTCTTCTTTAGGCAATCTTGTCGATTCTGTTATTTCGATTGCTTGCTTTTTACCGGTTTCCAAATCTTCTGCAGAGACGTGTAATATGCCATTAGCATCTATACTGAAAGTAACTTCAATCATGGGCTCGTGTCTAGGTGCAGGCTTTATTCCAGTTAGATTAAACACGCCTAAAGTTATATTGTCGTGCGCAAGCGCTCTTTCACCTTGCAATACATGGATTGGCACTACAGACTGAAAATCCTGTGCAGTTGTAAATACTCTGCTCTCTTCTACTGGGATAGTAGTATTTCTGTGTATTAATCTTGTGAACACAGTGCCTGAAGTCTCTATACCTAATGAGAGCGGTGTAACGTCAAGGAGCGCAATATTACCAAGTTCACCGGAAAGCACGCTCCCTTGGATAGCAGCGCCTGCAGCAACACAGTGCATAGGATCTATACCGCGCTCAGGAACTCTACCGAAAAATTCTTTTACCTTTTTTCTAATAACCGGCATTTTTGTAGGCCCGCCTACCAGAATTATTTTATCGATATCTTTAGGAGCTAAATTCGAGTCTGCCAATGCTTGCTCTAATGGTTTATCCATTCTTGAAATTACATCTTCAATCAGCTCTTCTAGTTTAGTCCTCGTTAGATTTATATTTACATTAGTAAAAGGCAAATTTATGGTTGTTGAAAGTTTAGAAGATAGGTTTATTTTTGCCTTTTCTGCCTCGTTTCTTAATACCTGCATGAGATTTTCGGCTTTTAAATCAAGCGCTTCTCCTCTTAACTTATCAACCAGATAATCTAGAATTTTATTATCCATATCTATTCCGCCAAGCTGAGTATCGCCGGAGGTAGCTATAACTCTAAACACAGAATTGCACATTTCTAGAATAGTAACATCGAAAGTGCCACCACCTAAATCCAAAACTGCGATATTCAATTTTCTTTTAGTTTTATCTAGCCCGTAAGCTAAAGCTGCTGCAGTAGGCTCGTTTATAATGCGCACAACATCTAAGCCTGCGATAACACCTGCATCTCTCGTTGCAGTTCTTTGATTATCGTTAAAATATGCAGGGCAAGTAATAACTGCTTTCTTTATAGATTCATTAAGATATAATTCTGCATCTTTTTTTATCTTCTTTAAAATAAGCGCTGAGAGCTCTTGTGGGATATACCATTTCTTACCGATTTTTATTTTATAATCAGTACCCATCTTTCTTTTGATGTTTGTTATCGTGCGCCCAGGAGCCATTAATTTTTTTGCATCCTTTCCTACTATTACCTTCCCCTCTTCCAGAAAAGTAATAACTGAAGGGAACATTTTACCATGCAGAGCAAGACCTTCCGCGCTAGGTATTATTTTTACACTACCATTTACAATTACGGCAGCTGCAGAATTACTCGTCCCCAGGTCTATACCTATGATCTTGCTCATTTTTTTCACTCTTTTTCCAGGATCAGAATGGTTTTATCAACATCTTCTTTCTTGAGCGAGATTTTTCCAGCAGGATAATTTTTGGAATACCTAGCAAGTATCATATAGGCTTTCTCAATTTTTTTGAACTGCTGCTCTGAAGCCACATCGTTTGGATTTCTATCTGGATGATATCTATATGCAAGCTTTCGATGCGCTTCTTCAAGCTCTTCATTGGTTATTTCTTCATTTAGCCCTAGTATTTTTCTTGCACTGTCTATCAATTTAAAATCTAGCTTTTTTAATTCTAGTTTAGTAAAATTATAAGCAGGCAGGGGGCCCACTGCGATTATCTGGAGTTTGCCTTCATAACTTCTCTCTTTCTCATTTACCCTGTCATAAAATTCTTGTTCTCTTGTTTTATCAACCAAATAAGCCAAGTTCAAAATCATTCTTTCATCGGTAAGCTTGTTTTCTTTTGGCGGCTCTGAAAAATTGGCTAAAACATTTTTTATCTCACCAATATAAAATTCTCTTTTCTCAGCTAACGCTTGGTTGACAAGCTTGCCAAGCTCTATTTTATCCTCTTGGGACTTATCTGCTTTCCTAGTTAACCTTTTGATATTTTCGTTTTCGCGCAAAATGTCAAGGTATATTTTATCTTTATCCCACAGCACCTTTACATCTATTTGGATCTTATTTTCTATCCTTTCAAGCATGGATTTGAATACCTTGTAACCAATACTCAAAATCTTTTCAACTTGGCTGCCATTGCTCGCGACCGTACCGAAACTCATAGGAATAACTGAGCGCTCTTCCATAACTTTTCTGATAACGTTCTCATGGGCCCTTGCATTTTCGGGAGTAAGTTGATATACCATAGCAGGCACGTTGCTAACGACAGCAGCAAGAGTTTGATAGGGAATAGTATATACTTCGCTCTTATCCATTCCAATTTGCCCGAAACTTTTGTTCCCGTTCTCTTCAATTATTCCGTAGATGTATATACCCTTTTTCAAGTTTTCTTCTCCCCAAGCTCTTTGCCGACAAATGAGAAAGGTGCCCAAGGACCTGTAAACCTCACCTTGAATTTTTGGGTTTTATTAATCTTCCCTAACTCTTCTCCAAGCTTCTCAACTTTATCCTTATGTACTAGACAAGCCAAATTTAAAATTAGCTTTTGAGCTTTCCATTTTTCAGGCACTGGCTTGTTTGTAGGCTCTGCTATACATTCGTCAACGAGGCTCTTTAGCTGCTCGTAAAAATCTTTAACATAATTATTCTCAAGCTTTATCAGCTCTTCTTTTTGCATTCTTTCTAATTTCTGGCTGAGCATATAAGCGATGCCTTTAGGCTTTGTTTTGATCTCTTCTTTTAATTTCTTCAGAGCTTCGTTTTGGGCCTCAATTTCTTTAAGAATAATATTAGGCTCACAAAATATTTGAACAGTGTATTCTGCTTTATCTTTGACTTTTTCCAGTTTGGCTTTAAGCGTTGGGTAATCTTCAGCTAGCCACTCTTTTACTTTGTCATCATCACCTTTAATTATAGTATCAAAAGTGAAAGGTATTGGCGTACCAAATTTTTTCATGGCTTCGTCAATAATATATTGATGCGCTAAAATCCATTCTTTCACCAGATTCTCGTCTTTTGATTTGTAAGGCTTAGGAGCGCATTTATGCACAACTGCAGCAATGTCTTTACAAGGTATAGTGTAAACTTTGCTGTCCTCTATCCCCATATCACCAAAGTCTGAGGTAGCGCTAGAGTTAATTATACAATAAAGATATCTAGCCTCCTGAGCTTCTAGTGCCTCTTTTTCAACTACCACCTCTTCTTCAGGCATTTGCCTCAACTTCCTCTTTCCACTTCTCTGGATTGACCATTTTGTTTACGAGCTCGTGTGCTATATTATCAAGACCGCTTCTCACTGATTTTACTGCTTCTTCAATTTTATTTTCTTTTTTTATGTGCTCAAGCGCTTCATCAAGTTCCATTAATGCATTTCCTAGTCGCTCAATTTCTTCTTCTGTCAATCTTCCTGATTCCATTCTTCTAAGCGCTTGCCTTTCTAGCGTTTCCTGTATTACTTCGACTAGCGCTACTACCAAGCCAAGCAAGCCTTGCTTTAGATTGTTCTCGTCAATATTAATAGTCATTTATATCCTATTTTTAGGCTTATTTTTCTTTCTTTCCCTGAAGGATTTCTTTCTTTTTTCTAAAAAGAAAGAAAGGCTTCTGTCATTTTTTATCTATTTTAAGCTCTAAGATGCCGTGCTTGTATGTTTTCTCACCAATCGCTTTTGGCTTAGAAGGGAGCTTGATAATTTTTTTATATCTACCCGCAGAAATTTCAAGCCCGTCTTCAGTAAGTTTCGTTTTTATTTCTCTTTCCTCAACACCAGGCAGTTCTGCAATTACAGAAATATATTTTTCAGTTTCAAAAACATCGACAATTGGCTCACGCTCGAGAGTAGGAGCTTTTACTTCCTTCGGCTTTATTTCTATTTTTTCCCTCTTCTCAGGTACAAGCTCGCGCACAGTGACACCATACTCCACTTTAGGCTTGCTTGTCCAGCCAGTCTCTAATCTATGCTTGATTTTGGCATCAGTCTCTGCAATGCGCTTTCTAAATTCAGGGGAGCTCTTTTCTAAGCTCTTAATAATACCGCTCAAGCCAGGTATAAATTGAGAAACAACACCTTCTACAATACTAGGCTCTTCTTCTTTAGGCTTTTCTCTTTCCTTTTCGAGCGCTTTTATTCTGGCTTCAAGCTCTTTTATTCTTTTTTTGTAATCTTCTTCTTTCTCTTCTGCCATTTTTTTTTATCATTCCATAGCTTTTTCTAGCTTCAGCTCCAGTATCCCATTCCTGTAGGTTTTTTCAATCTTCTTTACCTTACAAAATAGGGGGATTGTTTTTTGATATCCATTAGTTGAAATAGTAAGGATCTGGTGTGCAATATCTATTTTTATATCATCTTCTTTAACTCTCGGCAGTTCTGCTACTATTTTAATCCGAGAATTTTCATCAAATACGTCAAGTAGTGTTGGGGCTCTCTCCAGAGGTAGAATATTCTCAGTCAGCCACCATGAAAATAGAATTTTTTCACCTGTTACAGAATTAATTTTAGCTTCTTCGAATTTCATTATTTCTTTACCGAAGAGTTCTTTTGATTTTGGGTTTATAAGCTCTCTCACCCTAACAAGAACTTCATTATCTGTCTTTGCGTTAGTTATCTCTGCAAGCTCGCGAATATTTGCATGACCGTTTCTCAGTAGATACCAGACTATTTCCCTGCTCCTTTCATCTAATTCCTTCATAAAAATGCCCAACTTGCTAGTTACATCTTTTATGCCGAGCAACTTAGCTAAAGAATCAAACTCAGTTAACGTTTCTTTAAGTATATCACCTATATTTGGGGAGCGGAAAAAAGCAAGCCCTAGTATTTTGGGCATGTATTTATTGCTCGGAGCTTTTCTCAACCATTTCTTGATAAGAGGAGGATCGCACTTAAGCAGTTTCGCTAACTCACTTTCGTCATAAACAGTTAAAAGCTCATTAAGAACAGCAATTTTTTTATCTGAAGGTAAGAACTCAGCAAGCCTTTTGAACGAGTTATCAACCATTTTTGTTTCACTTTTGTAACACTTTTACTTTTTGTTTTACTGCTACTTTTGCCTTTGCAGATACCCAGCCGCACCAAGGACAGCTCTCGTTTAACAATTCCTCTATAGATGATCTTTTACCACACTGCGGACAAGTATCTTTCTCTATTGTTGCCTCTTTCCAGGCTGCAGTGTTTATGTTCGTTCCAGATGGAAATTCTAAGCCATATTTTGCGGCAGTTTCGAAACTAGCGAGCGCAGCTCTTATTTTTATGCCCAATAACTCAGTACCAGCAACCGATACTGTAATATCTGCATTGAGCACTAAACCTTTATCTAGAATTCTGTCAATTGCACCTGCCAAGCCAGTATCCTCAGTTTCTATTTCCGGTCTTAATATTTCTATTTCCTCCATTTCCCTCCCTTCCCATACCTATATTTTCGCTCTTTTTCGAAAGTTTTCTTATCTTCTTTATACTTAGGTCTGTAATTCCAGCCGCACCAAGGGCAGCCTTCTTCTTTTAATTCTTTTGTTCTCGACTCCTTGCCGCAGAGCGGGCATGGCTGCTTTGACAGTAAATCCTTCCATGCAGGAGTATCCATTTTCGTCCCCTCTGGAAAATCCATGCCGATCTTTGCAGCTGTTTTGAACGAGCTCAAAATAACAATTGCGTTTATGCCTAAAAGCTCAAAATCGCTAAGGCAGGCTCTTGCATTCAAATCAATAACAATTCCTTTATCTAGTATCCTATCCAAAACTTCTTTTAAGCCTTCACTTGCAGGTCTTACATTTACCATTTATCCAATATCCAAGTTCGTATCGAATTTCGATATCTTTTAGGTAGCCTCTTCGCTCTCCTAGTAGCTTTTGAGAAACACTAGACGCCTCTAGCCAAACAGTTTTTCCATTCTAGCACTAAATTTTGCAGCTCTATGCTCCCATTTGCCAGTCCATTTTGCGCCCTTGCTCAGCCATTTAGCTGATTTCCTGTTCCATTTACCATGTTCTCTACCTACTCTCGCTTGCTTTTTTCCCTCAAAATTTCTATCAAGTGCTTTTCTTTTCTGTTTGAAATATTTTCTTCTTGCTGCAATTTTTCTAGCTAGATACCCAGAGCGACCTATCTTCTTTTGTCTCTTCAGCCTATCTCTTGCTAAATGTGCTGCCTTTATCCGTTCGTATTTTGCTTGATCCATTTAAATCACTTATTGGAACTTATCTAATTCTCCTTTGCCATTTTAACTTTGACTTTTCTATTCTTGCCCTCATTTTTGATTCTAGCAAGGGTTTTCTGGCATCGAGCTTTCTACCCAAATCGCCGTAAGTTTTCATCCCGGGGCTAATACTCACCATTTTTTCCACCTCCTTTAAATTTTATTTTTCTGCTTTAATCACATATTTTCTTGCTACGGCATCCATTTTTGCCTTTCTTCTCTTCCATTTTCCAGTCCATCTAAGCTCTCTTGAAACCTTTGCCCTTTCTGTTAAATCTATCCCAGTCACTGCCTCTCCTCGTAGCCTCGCAGCAAGCGCTCTTTCTCTCTCAGCCTCGTACTGTTTTAGAATCCTTTTATCCTGTGCATTAAGCCTTTTCTGTTCCGCTAGCTTTCGCGCTAGCTCGCCACGTGTCAATTTTGAAGCAGTGAGTTCTGCTCGCCCGTGCAATCCTTTTAGTTTTTGCGCTGCAAGTCTTTCAGTCTGCTTTTTTATGCGTTCCTGCTGCCTAATCAATCTTTCCATCTCAGGCATTATTTTAGAGCCTTTCTTTTTACCTCTTGTTGGGTCAAGTACTGTCATCTTATTCCATCCATTTTCGCTCTTTCTCAGTTTTTACCTTATCATCAGCTACTCTCTCAAACTCTACGATCGAGTAGTGTGTAGAGTGCGCAAAATCTATGCTCGGCACTGTTGAATGTGTTGTCTTCTCTGCAAATTCCGGCTTAGGCACAGTTGAGTGCTTGGGTGAATAAGTTGTTTTCTCCGCAAACTCCAGTTTTGGTACTGTCTTGAATTTGGGCGAGAAATTTGTTTTTTCTGCAAATTTTGGATCTGGTACAGTTGTGTACTTTGGTGAGTAAGTTGTTTTTTCTCTAAACTCAGGATCTGGTACTGTTGAATGCTTTGGAGAATAGGTTGTTGAGTCTGCAAACTTTTTTGATGGCATGGTTGAATAAGTAAAAAGGAATCTTCCTCTTCTTATCTCATCTAATCTACTAGTGAGTTTTCTGTCTTCTACTATTTCCCTATTTCTTTCAATTATTGGTTTAAGCCTTGCTTGCTGTTTTTCCATTTGCGCTGCTACAGTTTCTCTTTGCTTAATCTGCTGCAGTCTTATCTTCTCTTTCTGAGCCTCTACTTTTGCTTTCTGCCTTTCCTGCTGCTTTTTTACTTTTTCTCTAGCCTCTTCCTTTTGCACTCTGCCTTTTTCTTTTATATCTTTTTGCAATTCCTCTACTTTTAAATCGTGCGCCCTCTTCCTTCTCGTGAGGTATGGTTTGATTTCTTCTCTAATTTTTTCCTGATGAGCTTCTACAAGTTCTCTCTGTTTTCTCTTATTTGCTCTTATCTTTTCCCTTTTCTCTTTACGTCTTTCCACCTCGTCCTTCATCTTCACCGTCCTATAAGCCTGTTAGAACAACAGTTTGTTATGTGAGCTTGTCAAGCGCTTCTTTTATCAGTTTCTCCATCTTAGATAACTCGTCTAGCCCTTTCATCTTGCATCCAAGCACATCAATGCATACTTTTTCGAAGTTTTTCTTACTGTAACCGTTCCACGCTTGCAGTCCTTGAGCAACCTGTATACACGCTCTCGACCCTGGCTTCTCTGCCTCTGGAAGCTTGTCTCTTATTGCTCTCACCACCTTTACTACTTTTTTTGCTTCCTTCTCAGGTATGCCTGTTTGGGCTTTGACGATCTCTACCTCGGTATCGAAACTGTAATAGCCCATATGCAAAGCTATCATTCTGTCTAGCAATGCATCCTGCGGGGCGTGTACCCCTGCGTATTCTATTGAGTTGCTGGTTAGTATTGCAGCAAAGTCCGGATGTACTTTGATATATCTTTCCTCACCGAACTTTGTTGGCAGTTCAAGTATTTTTTCCTCTAACACAGAAAGTAAAACATTATTTGCCTCTGGTTTAGCTCTGGAAAACTCATTATAGATTAATGTATAGCCATATTTGCATGCAATTGTCAATGGATTATCTACCCAACCAGGTTCAACCATTTCTCTGCTTTTATAGACATTATGAATGAATCTGTCATGATAGTGCTCCTCCAAGTATTGTCCGTATCCACCAACAAGGTGTGTTGTTGTCATCTCCTCATCACCATTCAGCCATACTACTGGTCTTCCACGCTGACTCGCTACGTGGACTGCTAACATAGTCTTCCCGCAACCTGTTGGTCCTATTATGTGAACTGGATAGCCGAGGCCGATCCAAGTTTTTACTCTTTCTTCCAGGTCTTTGATTTCTTCGGTTTCAACGAATACCTCTGCCTTAGGCGTTAGAAATTGCTCCTCAATTTCTTGCCTGGTTTTCTCAAGCTGCATAGCCTTGAGTTCTGCTTCTCTTCTTTCCATTTCTTTTTCTTCCATGGTTTTATGGTATCTTACTCCGCCTCTTGTTTTTCTTCCTGTTATATCATATCTATCTTTTTCATACATTCCTATTACCCCCATTTATTTTACTTATCTAGCCCCAGAACGCTTTTGTAAACTTCTTCTTATCAGTTTGCAATTCCTCAACGCCTTTTTCAACTCTTTTAGCGGTTTCATCCATCCCTGCCTGTATTTCCTTGACTCCTCTCTCTACACGCCTGGATGTTTCTTCCATTCCTGCCTGTATTTCCTTGACTCCTTTGTCTATTATTTTAGATTTTTCTTCAATACCTGCTCCTATTTCTTTAATTGCTTTCTCAAGCCGTTTTGTGTATTCTTTAACTGATGGCATATTTGTCACCTACTCTCCTCTGCAAATCCTGGGTCTTCTTTGATACTTTGCACTCCATCTTTTTGACTGCGCATCTAGATGACGCTTACTTTTTGCAACCCTCAGGTCATACTTTGTTATCGGCCTTTCTTTTCCCATTACATTCACCTCTTCTCAGTTATTCTAATATTTATCTACTCTTCTTCTACTATTAGATCCGCTCTCCTCCTTGTCATTACCTGCTTGTAGCCCAAGAGCTCGCCTTCTTCATTCAAGCGCATCTCATATCTCCCAAGAATGTCCTGCGTATCAGGCACCGCCCTTCTTTCCAATACCTCAGCGAGGACTTTCCATTCCTTTCCTTCTTTGCTAACGCTTACCACGCTTTCAGGTTTTTTGTTTAAAAGACTCCCTATTGTGGAGAGGCTTTGTTTTCCTATTTTACTAATTTCTGCTGTTACCATTTTATTACCTCCTATGGAATATAGATATATCCCTCATCTTTGTATGGGACAATTTCTATCTTTTTCCCCTTCCATTTTTCTACTCCTTCCTTTATATTGTAGCTTTTTGGTGTGTCTGTGATCTTGTAGTGTGTTAGGAAACTAGCAAGTCTTTGTCTCCTCACATGGCTGCCATTCTTGCTTACAGTATCTATATTAAACGTTCCATCTGGTTTTAGACAGAAGTAGAACGTTTCATTTATTATCTTTCCAGCCTCGGTTTCTGCAGTCACTATCAGAGCATCTGTATCATTAAACTGCAATCCTCTTGGTTTGTGACTCCACAGATCGACTATCTTCCTAATTTTTGCCTCCTTAATTACAGCTTCAACTCTTTTTTCCTCGGCCATATTTTTACCTCCTAAAATATTTCTTTAACCACCTCTTTTACCAATTTGATCTTTTTATCCAAATCTTTCTGCCCTTTTGCTTTCGTTGCTAATGCATCAATACAAAGCTGTTCAAAATCTTCTTTGTTATAGCCATCTAGCCCCTGTAACCCATATGCAATCATTATACCTGCTCTTGTACCAGGTTTCTCTGCTTCTTCTAGTTTCTCCCGTAGCTTCCTAACAACACTTACTACCTTTCTCGCCTCTTTTGTTGCTATACCCGTATGTGCTTTGACTATTTCTACCTCAGTATCGAAATCATAAAAGTCCATATATATGCCTATCATCCTGTCTAGCAGCGCATCCTGCGGGCGATGCACACCTGCGTACTCAACCGAGTTGCTTGTCACTATCATATTAAAATCTGGATGTACACGCACATATCTTTCCTCACCGAACTTTGTCGGCAGTTCTAGTATGCCTTCCTCCAAAACAGACAACAAGATGTTATTTGCTTCTGGTCTTGTCCTGGAGAACTCGTTGTAAACCAAAGTATAGCCGTATTTGCATGCAAGTGTTAGTGGGTTATCCACCCAGTCTGCTTTTAGTATATCCTTGTTTTTGAACACGTTATGGATAAATTTGTCCCTCAAGCTTTCAACCTCTACTTGAGAATAGCCGCCAATAAAATCTGTTGTTGTCACGTATTCATCTCCATTTAGCCACACAACTGGTCTTCCTAACTTACTTGCTACATGCATCGCTATAGTTGTCTTCCCGCAACCTGTCGGCCCAATTATGTGAACTGGGTAGCCGATCTTGAGCCAAAGTTCTATCCTGCTCTCGATCTTTTTTACTTGGGGTGTTTCGACAAAGTTCTCAACTTCTGGAGTTAGATAAGTCGCCTCAACAACTTCTCTATCAAGTTTAGGGCGTTCCACTTCCTGTTCCCTAATTGCCTCTTCGGTTCTTTTTGTTTCGAGAGTGTCATGAACCGATGCACCTCTCACTTTCCTTTGATGTATGCTTACATATCCCATTTAATCACCTTCGAAATAAGGTTAAGTAGTAGGGTATTTATAACTTTTCGTTTCGAATTTCGATACATAAATCGGAATAAAAATTATTTTTTAGTTTTTAGACAAAATTTAGCTCTATATCTCTTTCTGCCTTCTTCTATTTCTTTTCTCTTCTTTTGTAGCTCAGCTCGTATTTTTTTGATTCCTATCTCTCTTTCGATACCTTTTTCCAGAATCCCAGCTTTGATCTCTTCAATAGTCGTCATTCTAAACCCTTTTCTTTTTTTCCGAAAATAAAATAAAAAAAGAGATACTATGGCTCAGCCATAGTAGAAGTCGTCTACGTATTTCTTGTTAGCAGTCTGCAATTCCCTAACCTTTGGTTCGAACGCTTCAACTGCCTCTTTGTTTTCTCTTGCTTGCTCTTTTATACCTTCACTGATCTTTTTGACTGCGCTTAGATTTTCCTTAACCAGCTTTCCTATGTCTGCCTGGATTTGCTTGACTTTTGCTTCGTTCGCCTTTGTTACTTCACTTATGCCAGTCTCTATCTTTTTGACTGCCGCTATGTTCTCCCTTTGCTGTGCTTTGATATCTTTGCCTATCTCTGCAACCTTAGCTTGGTTCTCTTTTATCTGTGTGTCTACAGCTGACTGAATGTCATCAACTTTTTCTTCTATCTTTCCCCCGACTTCCCTAATACCAGTTTCTATCTTTTTGACTGCTTCTACGTTTTCTCCAATTTGTGCCTTTACGTCTGCGTCCATTTTTGCAGTGAACTTTTCTGCGGCCTTTATCTTTGCGTACACGCCTTTCTTGCCTACTTTCGGGGGTATTTTAACAGCAGGCGGTTTGGCTTTTCTTGCTGCAATAATAGCCTTTGCTATTGCGGCTTTATTAGGGTAGTCTTCTGGAACCAAGCCTAGCTCTTCTGCCATTTCGTCTAGTTCAGCTCGCGAATAAGTCGTTGTTAGTTCTTCTACTGTTTCCGGCATTTTCTCTACCTCCTTTTATGCTCCGAGGAGGTTTAAGCAGTTGCAGGTGCGCCGATAGCTGCTTGCTCTATCTTTGTAATCTCTTCTGCATAGTGCAAGAATGTATCTACACTTGCTACAACAACTCTTGCCTCTATCGTTAGTAGCTCAATGCCTACCAAGCTGATTCTTACCCATGCGTCTACAACGATGCCTTTGTCAAGTATTCTGTCGAGCACTTCTGCGAGGCTTGATACGTCTGGTGATTGTGTTACCATTCTTCTTCTTCACCTCCATTCAAAGGGCGGAGCCAGATAGCTCCTACCCTGCCAACTATTTTTATCTTCTTACTTACCTAAACCCCTTGCGTCTCCCTAAAAAAAATCGGGAGAAAAGGATTTTTTCGTCTAAGCAGTTGCAGGTGCGCCGATAGCTGCTTGCTCTATCTTTGTAATCTCTTCTGCATAGTGCAAGAATGTATCTACACTTGCTACAACAACTCTTGCCTCTATCGTCAGTAGCTCAATGCCTACCAAACTGATTCTTGCCCATGCGTCTACAACGATGCCTTTGTCTAGTATTCTATCCAATACTTCTGCTAGACTTGATACGTCCGGGCTTTGTGTTACCATTTCTCCTTCTCCGCCTCCTGCACTTGCATGAGCTCTCTTGAAAGAGGAGAGCTAGGGGAGAGGTTTTTTCATCGTAACGAAAAATTTATCCTCTTCCAAGAGAACTTTGCTTCTGTGCGATTATCCCTTAGTTTATCTTAGAATATATACCTTATTTCTTAAAATTTATATCTAAACTAAACTCGAAATTTGTTTTGGAATTCGAAAATATAAATATTTTGATCGCTACTCTAAGATTTTAACAAAAATTTCAATTCCGGGAAGTTTGCTGATTAAGGCTTATTCGTAATCCTCCCAGCAGTAGCACACCTCTTTAGCTTTAGCGAGCCCAACGTATATTCTTGCGCTTTTATAAAATCATCAAGCTTCTTTTCTATTATTTCTATGCCCTTCTCGGTTGGAGAGTAAAGCTTCGATTTCTGCTTTGCCTCAACGCTCAGAATGCCGCGCTCTTGCAAAGAATAGAGTAACGGATAAACAGTGCCTTGACTCAAAAAAGTATAATATTTTTGCGCTATTCCTTTTATAATATCGTAGCCGCAGAGTGCTTTCTCGGAGAGCATGCTCAAAACAATAATTTCAAGATTGTTCTTAACAAACTCTTCCAAAGTTGCTTGAGGCACGACAGTAATACTGCTCTCATCGCCAGGCAATTTTGCGTTTTCTGTTAGCACTATAGAGCCGTTATCAGCCGAAATTAATATATAATTATGGAGGTATATAAGTTGATTGAGATTGTACTCGTCAAGAGAGCCTAGCATGAAAGCTGTTATCGCTTTCAGCGGAAAGTTCTTTCGTGTAGGAATTTTATATTTGTATTTTGTAGAAGTCCATCTTGTGGAAAGAGAATATTGGCACTTTCTGATTACGCTTTCCTCGAAGTCTTTCACATATCCTATATTTCTCCTATTTATTAGTGATGCGAAATCAGCAAGTAATCTGCAGCTTTCGCTCCCACTCATAGCTGCGCTACAGAGATTTCTAAATTCTTTATCAAGCTCAGCCATAGCACTTTTCCCTATTCTTTCGAGGTTGAGGATAGTGAGACGACCTTTTTCAATCCATTCTTTAAAACAGTACTCGGGATGCCATTTGTTGCTCTCTGTACTTGCATAGAGACAGAACTCATTATTTTCAAGGCCGTTTTTTATGAATGTTTTAAAAAGCTCATGCTTCTCAGTTTTTTGACCGTATAGAAACAAAAGAGTTTCGCCTTTTTTAAGCTTGTTGAGAAACAAAATATTGTTATCAGCCAATAACGAGATTCGATCCTCTTCCATTTCTCTCATTCTCTCCCCTCTTCTTCGATACCATTTTTTTATTAGTAATTTGCGTTAAAACGGTATCGGTAACTTACGGAAATGACTTAGGAATACTTAAAATTTTGTAGTACTAAAAGGATTTTGTGCTTCTAGATTGATATCGAAATTCGATACGAAATTTGTTTTAAATTTCAAAATACTAAGTTTTAGCAATTACCTCTATTTCTTTCAGAGCTCGAAACTTTACTCCTTTTAAATATCTCTTGTTTTGCATATTCATTATTAGTCTCGAAATTCTTCCGTTTCCATCTGTGAATGGATGTATTGTAGCTCAGCAGTTTCTCTTAAAGTTAATTTAGATCCCTCTATTCTCTGAGTATTGTAGGTAAATCTGATTGCAAATTTTTCTATTTTCTAGATGAGTTTTTATTCCTCTTCTACTTCTATAGATTCTAAATTTCTTTCTAGCAGTGCAAGTTGTTTCTCCTCAAGCGTTTCAGGAGTTACTGATAGGATAAGTCTTGATTTGCTAAGAGCTGTTTTCTCTGAAAGGTCATCAACAAGCCTTAAAACCTTCTCGAAATCGTTATGAGTGATTAGATATTCTAAGCCTTCGAGTGCACAAATACTATCTTTTGTATGTTTAAAGAACTCTATAATTGTATGCGCTAACCTTCCCAAATCTGTAGGGCTAAGACAGTTCTCGCGCTCTTCTTTACTCAGCCAGAAAATGTCTGTTTTTCCAAGCTTGTATTTTTCTCTGATTTCTTCATAATAGATTCTTGTAACACAAAGCGCTCTATAGCCCAAAGATACAAAATTTTGCAATATTTCAAAAATTCTTCTAGGCTTTTTCTCTTTTATAATATAGCTATGACCTTCCTCTATATTTTGCAGTACTTTAGCTTCTTTTTCTCTTGCCCAGAGCAGAAATTTGAACTCTTTGAGCTCATTCAACTTCTCCCAATGTGGTGCGCCCTCCTCTCTAACAAGATCATCATCGCTAACAACTCCTTCTACAACCCATCTCTGCAATATTTCTGTTGTTAAATGAGGGTATATTTTATCGCCTTGCTTCAGTTCCCAGCGCTTGTCTTCGTAAATTTCAGCCATGAGTCTTTTTTCTAACGTTCTCCGATCAATAGGTAAATTGCGTTTAAGAATAAATAAAACTTTATATACCAGCTACTCGTAAACAGGCCCTAAAACTGCTAAGCCATCTTCTTCAACTACTAACTGATGTTTCTTCATAGAATGCTTTACAGCGCGCATCTTCTTTATCTGTACATATCTAGTAACATCTTCTCTAGTCTCAATAACACCGACTTCAATAACGCCGTCTACTAAAAAATACTCTGGAGCGTATTCGCCAGGCTCTTTTGGCAGTTCTAGAGTGATGAAAGAAGTAAGTCCACTTTCTCTTAGCGCTGTAAAGAAATGATAGCTGTCGCTTCTTAGGTTCGTTGATTTTACAAGTGAGTAGAGCGCGTTAAGGGAATCTAGAGCAAAGCAAGTAAAATCTTCGCCTTTCTTCTCTTTATAAAAACCAATAATATCCTCAGTTATTTTCACCATATCTAAAGTTTCTTCTTCTGCTTTCCACTCTTTGCGGATATCAGAATAATCGAAAATTTCTAAGCCCTCAACTTTCTTTATACCTAAAGAGCGCATATTACGCAAATGGCTCTCTTTAGGCTCTTCAAGTGTAGCGTAAACACCGAATTTTTTCGCTCTCGCTAAATGGTTACTAAGTACTTGATGAACAAAACCTGACTTGAGTGTGCCAGGTGTGCCTGTAATTAGAATTATAAACCCCTCAGGTATATCTTTTTCAAACAACCTATCTAATCCTTTAACAGCGTCTCTAAGCATTTTTGATATAAGTAAAGTTACTCGTTGGAAATAAAGCTTTTCTTTTAGGCTTTTTAGAGCGAAATTTAAGTCTTTACAACCCTTTTCATTACAAGAAATGGCTAGAAAACTTCTGATAATTCCTATTTTTCATACTGCTGCGGAGATGGGCACTGTGAGAGAGATGTTAGAGAAGGTGTCTGAAAGGCTTGTCGGAGTAGAGACATGGAGCAGGCATAAAAAGAACTTACTTGAATTTTGGAATTTAGTTGAGAAATTAGTTTTAGAAAAAACTAAAGATATTGATATTAGCAAAGTGAAACTCTATCAAGATGGTCAGGTAATTAATGGCGCTATTGGTGTGAAAACGATAGAAGAGATAGCGAGCAAAGGCAGTAAAAACCATCAAATTTTGCTAAAGCTCATCGATCGAGGCGCTAGAATTATGAAAACTGAAAGTTTTGAGCTTTTAAAAGAGGAGTATAAATATATAAAAGCGATTCTTTTGGCAAAGAGCGCTCGAGAAGCTTTAGAAGCAAGACTTGCTTATAAAAAGAGAAAAGATTTATTACTGAAGGAAAGAGATAAGTATATAGCTAGAAATATAATTAAAACTTTAGCTGAAAATGAGTTGGGAATTCTTTTTATAGGCGCAGTGCATCGTGTTGAGCAGGAATTGCCCAAGGATTTTGAAATTGAATATTTAGAAGATGAGCGGCTTAAAGTACTGATAGTAGAAATAATGAAAGTGATAGCTAAAACATTGATTTGATTTATTTTCTAGCTAAATAATAAACTTTAGATCTTCTGCCACCAATCTCTGATTTCAAGATGCCTAGCCCTTCTAGATAGCTCAGTAGAGGATAGATTCTGCCTGGAGATATAAAAAGCCCGTAGCGCTGAAACAGTACTTTTATAATGTCATATCCGCACATTGACTGAGTTTCTAAAATTTCTAGTACAACAGATTCTAAGCTCTGCTTTAACTCTTTTGTCACACTCATGCTTTTTCACAGCATAGCTTTACCGCTATTTATAATTTTAGGACAGCAAAATCTATCAGCTCTTATAAGTATTCTTTATTCCGGTGATGAAAAATTGTCGAGTAACGAAACTGAGCTTTTGAAAGATATTCTGATAGCTCTAAAAGACTTGATAAGAATAAACGCTCTGCTGTATTTGGAGAGCGTGGGGTTAAGAGTAGCTGTCGCGGGCGACTTGGCTATAAAGCACAAGCTGCCTGTAGAGAAAGCTGAAAAACTACTGCCCAAGTTAGAGGTTATTGAGAGGGTAGCAGAAATTGCCAAAAAGCATATGAGTGAAAGGGAAAGAGCAGAATACGGCAAACAGATAGAGATACTTAAAAAAGACGCTATAGATTTCAAAGGCTATATCTTCTCGTTATAGGAGCTTTTCTTCCTCTTCCTCAGTTTCTATTACCACTAGATTTCTTTCAAGCAGTGCCAGCTCTTTACTATCTAATGTGTCAGGGTCTATTGGCAACAGTATTCTGCAGTTACTTTCCATAACGCTTTCAATTAGATCCGCTACAGCTCTTAGAACTTTGGTGAAATCATTATTCAAAATGAGATATTCTAACCCTTCAATTAACAGCACACCATTTTTTGCACTTTTAATAAAATTCTCAGCTGTAGAAACAAGCACACCTAAATCTGTTGGTGATAGGCAGTAATTATATTCTTTTTTACTAAGCCATAGACTTTTTACTTTTATTTTATACTTCCACTTGATATGTTTAGGATGCAATCTGGCAATGCAGAAAGGCTCTATTTTATTTTTAATTAATAACTTAAAAAGCTCGAATGTTTTGTCAGGCTTTTTCTCTTTTATTAAATAGCTGTTACCTTTTACTAGCGTTTTTAAAATATCCTTTTCCATATGAGTTTATAGTGCAAGAATAGGCTCCAAGTTCCTTTCCAAGAAAGCAAGCTCTTTCTTGTTAAATTTGGAAGTATCTACTGCTAAAATAAGACTGGAATTGCTGCTCATAATTGTATCGTTAATGCTTTCTAGAACTGTTAAAGTATTTAAAAAATCGTTATTTTTTATAATTTTATCTATACCTTCAAAAAGCACAATGCCCTTTTTTGTAGACTGTGAGAATTTTTCTATTCTATCTATTATTTCAGCTGGCTTTTTACTGTTCTTATCGTTCAGCCTGAAAACTTCTATACTAAGTTCATACTTCTTTTTAAGCTCCTCAGGCTTGCGGTTTGTAATGCACAGAGCTCTAAATCCCTTAGAAAAAAGCTTTTTAAAAGGCTGAGTATACTTTCTCAAGCTTTTTTCTTTTAATATATAACTACAGCCTGGCTTAACACAAACCTTCATTAGACTCACCTTATATTTATATTTGTAATAACTATATCATAAACTTTTCCTTTTCTTCTCTTTTGCGCTTTCTCAACATTAGAAGCACTTTTTTATTTATCTCTGCAGTTATCTCCTCCCCTCCTTCCTTTGCAAGCTCTTCTTTCTCTTCTTTAGTTAGTTTCTCTTTCCGCTTTCTTAGCCTTATCTCGAGCACGCCGTGCTTAAAAGAGATTTCTGTAATTTCATCCACAGTGATATCGTGAGGTATGGCGATATCTGAGAGCTGGACGGCGATTCTCAAATAGCTGTTCTCATTGATCACATCTACTAAAGGCGGCCTCTCTTCAAGCTCAGGCTTTAGCACTTCATGTGGCATTATGCGAGTTGCTACACGCCTTCCAACTACTCTTCTACCTATTGGTGAGATAGATATACCTCTCACTGCTCCTATCCTACTTACAACTTTCCTTTGCTCATAAACTGCCTTCCTAGCTTCCAGTATTTCTTTGCGCGCCTTCTTCCTGCGCTCGTATTCTAATTTTCGCGCTTCGTAATTTCGGTTATGCATTTTTTATTTCTGTTTCTTGAGCTTAAGCTCTAGCACACCATTCCTATAACTCTTTTCTAGTGCGCCTGTAACCTTTGCCGGAAGCGCTACTTCCTTCAAGTATTTTCTATCTTTCGTTTCACCAGAAATTATCAAAATATCCTCTTTTAGTTCTGTTTTTATGTCCTTCTCCTCAACCCCTGGTAGCTCCGCAACTATTATAATTTCTTCTTTTTCTTCAAACACGTCTACCAAAGGCTCTCTGACTTCGCTTACCTCAGGCTTTAGCTCTTTGGGTCTTGCTTCCGGCGCTAAGGTGCCGAACTTATCTATTATCGGTTTTCCACCTCTACCAACTCTCACTGAAAAGCCGTACATTCCTCTGAGCTTTTTTGCTTTATCGAAAGTAATTTCGCCAGTCCTTTTTATCTCTGCCTGACCTTCCTCAGCTAGCTTTGATGCAAGCTCTACGAGCTCGCCTATACCTTTGAAAATACCACCTAAATCCAAGCCCAACTCTAATTTAGGCTTTTCCTCTTCTTTCTTTCGCTTCTCCATATTGATCCACCAATAGGTAATAAGCTTTGAATTATATATATTTAGAGCTGAGGGGCTGTTTTTTCTGCCGAAAATAAAATTAGCACAAAGATATATTCTCCTTCTGCGGGAGTAGCCAAGCTTGGAAAAGGCGCAAGGCTCAGAACCTTGTCTCGTAGGAGTTCTCCGGTTCAAATCAGCCCTTTCTTTTTCTCTTTCCGCGAACGCTAGGGCTTGTGGGAATCCGGACTCCCGCATCTTCGTTAAGTTTAAGTATCCCTTACTTATTTTACATCTGTAATGACTACAGTATACGACGTGCCTCCAGATATGCTACTAAAAAAACTAGCTGACAAATTAAAACAGAGTGCCCATATAAAAATGCCTGAGAAGTTAAGGTTTATGAAGACAGGCGTGCATTGTGAGAAAGCGCCTTCCCAGCTAGATTGGTGGTATATTAGAGCAAGTGCAGTTCTTAGGAAAATATACATTCATCATTCCATTGGAGTAGAGAGACTTGCAGCTCTCTTCGGGGGCCCCAGAGATAGAGGCTCTAAGCCTGATAGAGCTAGAAAAGGCAGCAGAGCTATTATAAGACATGTTTTAAAACAGCTAGAGCAAGCAGGCTATGTGATCTCTGTGAAAGGCTCCG
>JASEFT010000002.1:0-25942 GCA_030018475.1 Candidatus Thermoplasmatota archaeon | reverse complement strand
CAGCAACAGCTACAAATGCAATATTTGCAGCAAGCGGCATTGGAAGAGCGGCAAAAGCAGGTAGAAATTCAAAAGCAAATGATATTACGTCAGATTTTAACTCCGGAAGCGAGGGAGCGGTTAACGGCCCTTAAACTTGCTAAGCCTGAGCTTGTAGAGGTTGTAGAAAATCAGCTTCTGCTACTACTGCAAAACGGTAGATTAACAAAACAGATTGATGATGCAACTCTTAAACAGCTTTTAGCAAGAATAGGGTCTAGAAAAAGGGAAATAAAAATAAAGAGGTTAAATTAAAAAAAATGGCTAGGAACAAACCAGTAGCTAAAAAACTAAGACTTTTAAAAGCTGAGAAACAGAATAGGAGAGTACCTGCGTGGGTTATGATGAAGACAGCGCGTAGATTTACAAGGCATCCTAAACAGAGGAGCTGGCGAAGAACTAGTCTTAAAAAGTAATCTAAAAATGGCTGAAGAAGAAGTAATATATACAATACCTTTAGGCACGTATAAGCCACGCACTAAAAGAGCTGAATCTGCAATAAGGGATATTAGAGATTTTATTTCGCGCAAACTCAAATCAAATAATATTTGGATAGATACACACTTAAATGAGCTTATATGGGCTAGAGGCTGTAAAAGAATGCCCAAGAAAGTGAGGGTAAAAGCAGTAAAATTTGAAGATGGGCTTGTTGAGGTCTCACTACCGGAAATAGAAAAAGGTAAAGAAACCGAAGAAAAGGAAGTAGAAGAAAAAGAAATAAAAGTAAAATAATTTATTTATGCTACAAACAGTAGACGTTGCTCATATTGGGATTTTATGTAGAGCTGGCGACAGTGTTTGTGTTGTTCCTCCTGATCTTTCGCCTAAAATGGTTACTGCTATTAAAAAAACACTCAATGTTGAAGTTATACCTATAACTATTTGCAACACTTCTCTTATAGGAGCAATGCTTATACTTAATTCTCACGGAGCTGTTGTTACAGAACTTGCTTACGATTCGGAAGCGAAAAAATTAAAGGAGCACTTGCCTTTAGTTACAATCAGTGATAGACTTAATGCGATAGGAAATAACGTACTTGCAAATGATACCCATGGCCTTGTCCATCCGCAACTCAGCAAGGAAACAATCGAAATTCTTGAAAGTACTCTTATGATAGAAGTAGCTAAAGGTACTGTTGCAGGCTTGAAAACAGTAGGTTCTGCAGGTGTTGTAACAAATAAAGGTCTTCTCCTGCATCCTGAAACTACTGAAGAGGAACTTGACTTTTTAAAAGATTTTTTCAAGCTTCCTGTCTACTTGGGCACTGTAAATTTCGGCTTCCCTTACGTAGGCTCAGCCATAGTTGCAAACTCAAAAGGAGCTATTGTTGGCAAAAATACTACTGGCATAGAGCTAGGGATAATTGAAGAAGCTTTAGGGTTTGTATAGAAAGCTTTTGCAGTAGCAACAAAAGATATATATCTGGGTACACTTCTTATTTAACTTACTATACAAAAGCCGGGGTGACAGAGCGGCGATGTGGCAGACTGCAGACCTCTGGCGAAAAGAGAAAGAATCAGAGATTGCTTCGCAATCTCTGTAAAATACGAAGATTGGAACGCAATTACTAAAACTAATTGCGTAGCAATTAACGATATTTAAGGGTATCCTTCGGATACCCTAATTTTCTTTCTTTTCCGCCCACGCTTTTCTTTTGTAAAAAGAAAGAAAAGGGCGGGAGATCTGCTTTAAGGGGGTTCAACTCCCTCCCCCGGCTTACATTGGCTATTAAAAGATAGAAAAAGATATAATATAAGAAGATAATGTTGGAAGATGATGAGGGCTAACGATAAAGTAACTGCCTATGTATTAATAAAAACCGAGGTAGGAAAGGCTGATACTGTAGCTAGTGAAATACTAAAGATACCAGGGATTTCGAAAGCCAGTGTGGTGGCAGGTGAATATGATATTATTGTAGAGCTGGTGGAGACAAATGTAAAAGAAATATTCAACAAAGTAGTGAAAGAGATACAGGGAATATCAGATATCAAAGAGACTAAAACGTTCATAGGAACAAAAATGATTGCTGCTTTACCAAAAGGCAGATTGTAAGTTCAATCCCAGCTTATTTTTGTAAAAGAGAGAAATGGCTGTTTTAGAAGAAAGGGTTGGCGCCCTTCTAAGAAAGCACAATCTTACAGTTGCAGTCGCGGAATCATGTACAGGAGGATTGATTGCAAACAGAATTACTAACATTTCAGGCAGTTCAGATTACTTCAACCGAGGATTGGTTACTTACAGTATAAGGGCGAAGCAGGAACTTTTGAAAGTACCTCTGAAAACGATTGAAACGTTTGGCGTAGTAAGCTCGCAAACAGCTCTTGCAATGGCAGAAGGAGTGAGAGAAGAGAGTAAGACTGACTTGGGAATAGGTGTTACAGGCATAGCAGGGCCGACAAGCGTTAATGGAAAGCCAGTGGGACTTGTTTACATAGCGCTAGCCTACGATAAAGGCAATATTTGCAAAGAGTTTAAGTTTAAGGGCGATAGAAAAGAAATAAAAGAAAAAGCAAGTACCGAAGCTCTTAAACTTCTAAAAGAATATCTGAATGCTAAAAAATGAGGAACACAGAGCTCGCAAAAGTATTCTATGAAATTGCAACTATACTTGAAATGCAAGATGTACCTTTTAAGCCTAGAGCTTATACAAAAGCAGCTCAGACAATAGAGTCATGGAATGTAGAACTTGGACAAATTTACAAAGAGAGTGGTGTAAAGGGGTTAATGGAGATACCGGGCGTAGGTGATGCGATAGCGAAAAAGATAGCGGAGCTTTTGGAGACCGGTAAACTAAAATATCTAGAAGGGCTGAAAAAGAACGTACCCAAAGGTCTTATGGAAATGGTCTCAATTGAGTTTCTAGGGCCTAAAACAGCTTATAAACTTTACAAAGAGCTTGGTATAACTAATATAGAAGAGCTAAAGAAAGCAGCCCAAGAGCATAAAATTAGAGAGCTCAAAGGGCTTGGCGATAAAGTTGAAGAGCGCATTTTGAAAGGAATTGAAAAGTTAAAAGAAGCGAAGGGAAGAATGCTGCTAGGGAGAGCTTATCCTATAGCTACAGAGATTATAGAGCGATTGAAAGCGGGTGGCGGTATTGAGAAAATAGAGCCTGCAGGCAGTTTGAGAAGAATGAAAGAGACTATCGGCGATATAGATATTTTAGTAGTTTCAGCTGAGCCTGAAAAAGTCATGAAAAATTTTGTAACTTTACCAATGGTTAAAGAAGTGATAGCTCATGGCAAAACAAAATCATCTGTAATTTTAACTGAAGATGTCCATGCAGACCTGAGAGTAGTTCCCAGAGAGAGTTTCGGCTCAGCATTACAATATTTCACAGGTAGTAAAGACCACAACATAAAGCTTAGAAAAATAGCTATTGATAAAGGCCTTAAAATAAGTGAGTACGGAGTATTTGACAAGCGCACAAACAAGCGCATTGCTGGCGCAACAGAAGAAGAGCTCTATAAAATGTTAGGTATGCCTTGGATTCAGCCTGAACTTAGAGAGGATAGAGGCGAAGTAGAAGCTGCGCTAGCAAACAAACTACCAAAATTAATTGAGCAAAAAGACATCAAAGGCGATTTCCATGTGCATACTAAATGGAGCGACGGCGCTAATACAATTGAAGAAATGGTTGAAGCTGCTAGAAAAAAAGGCTATTCTTTCATAGTGATAACTGATCATTCTGCAACACTTAAAGTAGCTCGTGGGTTAACCGGAGAAGCTCTTGTAGAGCAGGGCAAAGAGATAAAAGAATTGAGCAAGCGGTATCCTAATTTCCATATATTCTCAGGTATAGAAGTAGAGATAAAGAAGAATGGCGAACTTGATTTTGACGATTCTGTGCTAAAGAAATTGGATATTGTAGCTGCTGCAGTGCACTCCAATTTTAAAATGGGCGAAAAAGAAATGACTGAGAGAATAGCAACTGCTATGAGAAACGAAAATGTAGATATAATAAGTCATTTAACCGGCAGTATAATAGGCAAAAGAGACCCTTATCAAGTAAATGTTGAAAAGATTATTGATACAGCAGTAAATACTAAAACGTATCTTGAAATAAACTCGCAGCCAGACAGATTGGACCTCAGAGATGTGCATGTGAAGTTAGCAAAAGAAAAAGGCTGTAAGATTTGCTTGGGAACAGATGCCCATAACGTGAGTCATTTAGATTTTATGAAGTATGGCGTCGCTACAGCTAGGAGAGGCTGGCTTACTAAAAAAGATGTGCTCAACACACTTTCAGTTAAAGAAATCGCTGAGATTTTCAAATGAAGAGGCAAAAAAGGCTCTGGCACGTATTGAGGAGCTTAGAAAAGAAATAAGATATCATGATAGATTGTACTACGTAGAAAATAATCCTATTATTTCAGATTACGAATATGATAAGCTTGTAGAGGAGCTGAAAAAGCTAGAGCAAAAATATCCACATTTTATTACTCCTGATTCGCCAACTCAACGTGTAAGCGGCCAGCCTATAGAAGGATTTGCAACTGTGGAGCATAAAGTTGCTATGCTGAGCTTGGACAATAGCTACTCTGCAGACGAGCTGCGAGAGTTTGATAAAAGAGCGAAGAAATGGCTAGGCGTTGACAGAGTTGAGTATGTAGTAGAGCCTAAGATAGATGGGCTCGGAATTGCTTTAATCTATGAAAATGGTGTATTCAAAAGAGGCGCTACAAGAGGCGACGGCGCAAGAGGAGATGATATTACCTTAAACCTAAAAACTATTAAAAGCATACCTTTGAAATTAGATTTAGATGGTAAAAGTGCCAAAATAAAAACGCTCGCTGATTCTGAGATAAGGGGAGAAGCCTACATGACAAGAAAAGGGTTTGAGCAGCTCAACAAAGAGCGTGCAAAAGCTAACGAGCCACTTTTTGCAAATACTAGAAACGCAGCTGCAGGCTCTCTGAGGCAGCTTGACCCTAGACTCGTTGCCAAAAGGCCTCTGGATGTTTTCCTTTATACTCTGAGCTATACAAAGCAAAAAAACCCTTTTAAAACTCACTGGGAATGTTTAGAAGCGTTGAAAGAAGTAGGTATTAGAGTCAATCCCGGAGTGAAAAAATTTTCAGATATAGAAGAAGTAATAAAGTATTGTGATGATTGGGAGAGCAAGCGTGACGAGCTGGATTACGATATAGATGGAATGGTTGTAAAAGTGAACGCATTAGAGCAGCAAGCGAAGCTGGGCTGTACTACAAAGAGCCCCAGATGGGCTTCAGCCTATAAATTTCCACCCAAACACGTAACAACTAAAATTAAAGATATTATAGTTCAGGTTGGTAGAACAGGAGCGCTAACGCCTGTAGCGGTTCTAGAGCCTGTAGAAGTTGGAGGTGTAACAGTATCTAGAGCTACACTTCATAACGAAGATGAAATTAGAAGGAAAGATATCAGGATAGGCGATGTTGTTTTCATAGAGCGAGCAGGCGAAGTTATACCTGAAGTTATAAAGCCGGTAAAGGAAAGGAGAACTGGCAAAGAGAAAATCTTTACTATGCCTAAAAAATGCCCTGTCTGCAGCTCAGACATTGTTAGACCTAAAGGCGAAGCAGTTGCAAGGTGCGTCGGGCTATCATGCCCAGCGCAATTAAAAAATTCTTTAGACCATTTTGCATCAAGGCATGCAATGAATATAGAGGGCTTAGGACCTGCTATTATAGAACAGCTAGTGGCGAAAGGTTTGGTTAAAGACCTCGCAGATATTTACAATTTAAAAGTAGATGTTTTAGCAAACCTAGAGAGATACGGTGAAAAATCAGCTACAAAGGTAATAGAGCAGATTGAAGCAAGCAAAAAGAGCGAGTTTGCTAGAGTTTTGTTCGCTCTTGGAATAAGGCATGTAGGGAGACATGCGGCAATACTCTTAGCAGATAACTTCCAATCAATTGATGAGCTTATGAAAGCAAGCAAAGAAAGAGTAGAGGCAATAGAAGGTATAGGAAGCGTTGTCGCAGACAGCATAATATCGTTTTTTAAAGATAAAAAGAATCGAGCGGTTATAGAGAAGCTAAGGAAAGCAGGCGTAAATATGAGTGCAAAGCCAAGAGCTATAGGAATTTTAGCAGGTAAAAGATTCGTTTTTACAGGAGAATTAGAAAAATATTCTAGAAGCGAAGCTGAAAGTATTGTTGAGAGACTCGGCGGAAGCTTTAGCTCAACCATTAGCAAGAGTGTTGATTACGTTGTTGTAGGAAAAGACCCGGGCTCCAAATACGAGAAAGCTAAAAAATTGGGTTTGAAAACAATTTCTGAAGAAGAGTTTGATAGAATAATAAGAGGAAGATAGAAACAAGCACTGCTCATATTTGCATAAGTCTTATATATCCAAGACAACAATTTCGCAGCAATGTGACCTCGTTAATAATATCTGAGAAGTCTAAAAGCGCATTCCGTATTGCAACCGTGCTCTCAAACAACAATTTCAAAACTAAAAAAATCGGTAAAATCTCTCTGTATAATTTTAGCTTGGGAAAAGAGCAGAGTTTAGTTATAGGCTTAAAAGGCCATATAGTAAGTTTAGATTACCCTCCCCAATATAACTCATGGGATAAAACAGATCTTAGAGAGCTCACTTATGCGCCAGTTGAGGAATACATCACAGAACGTGCTATTGTAAATGCGCTAGTAAAAATTGCTAAGAATGTAACGAGAGTAATTGTTGCAACTGATTATGACAGAGAAGGAGAACTTATAGGAGTAGAGGCTCTTGAAATACTTAAAAAGCACAATCCCGAGCTGGAAGTAAAAAGAGCTAGATTTAGTGCTCTTACAGAGCCAGAGCTAAACAAAGCTTTCTCAGAACTTGTAGAAATAGATTATAATTTAGCAGCTGCAGCAAAGGCGAGGCAGATTATTGACTTGGTATGGGGTGCAGTGCTCACTAGATTTATATCACTTGCTAGTCAGCGCACTGGTAAAGATTTTTTATCTGTTGGCAGAGTTCAAACTCCTACTCTTAAACTACTAGTAGATCGTGAAAAAGAAATACAAAAATTCGTACCAAAACCTTACTGGGAGCTGAATGCTAAACTTGAATTTAATAATAAAGAATTTAACGCTTATTATTTAGGAGGGAAGTTTTGGGAATATGCTAAAGCTAGAGCGATTTACGAAAAATTAGAAAGTTCAAAAGCAGGTAAAGTTTTAGAAGTACTGCAAGAAAGGCATGAAGAGCCTGCGCCAACGCCATTCAACACAACTACTTTTTTACAAGCAAGCTCTTTTTTGGGCATTTCAGCCTCAAGAGCAATGCGCATTGCGGAGGAGCTATATCAAGCTGGCTTTACATCATATCCCAGAACTGACAATACAGTTTATCCAAAAAGTTTAGAGTTACGAACAATTTTAGCTAAACTTGTTAACATCATTCCAGAAGCTGAGAAAATACTGAAAAAAGAGGTTATTATTCCAAGCAGAGGAAAGAAATTTGCAACAGACCATCCTCCAATACACCCGGTAGAGCTTGCTAGAAAGAGTGAGCTTTCTTACGAAGAATGGAAGCTATACGAGCTTATAGTTAGACGATTCATTGCAACTTTAGCTGGAAATGCTTTTTGGGAAATTAAGAATACAAAAATTGAGATAGATTCCGAGTTATTTATTGCAAATGGCTATAAAATTTTAGAAGAAGGCTGGCGCGAATACTATCCTTATCTAAAGACAAAAGAAATTTTAATTCCAGAATTGAAGACTGGCGATATAGTAAAGCAATTAAAGTTAGAGCTTAAAGAGGGCAAGACAAAGCCGCCAGCACGTTATTCGCAAGGAAGCTTAATTCAACTTATGGATTCTTTAGGATTAGGCACAAAGAGCACAAGACACGAAATAATTCAAAAGCTCTATGCAAGAGATTACGTCAGAGGCTTGGTACCTAACCCAACGAAATCAGGAGTTGCTGTTACAGAGGTACTAGAAAATTACGTAGCGCAAATAACCTCGCCTGAAATGACGAGCAAGCTTGAAAAAGAAATGGACGAAATTGCAGAGGGTAAAAAAAAGATTGGTGAGGTTGTTGATGAGTCAAAGCAACTGCTCGAAAGTATGCTTGGACAACTTGAAGAAAATAAATTTAAGATAGGCGAAAGTATAAAAAAAGCTCTTGAAGAGCAAAATGTTATTGGAAAATGTCATGTTTGTAAAAGTGATATGATTATCATCAGCTCTAAAAGGGGTAAGAGGTTTGCAGGCTGTAGCAATTTCCCGGCTTGTAACAACTCCTACCCACTACCGCCTAAAGGTAGAATAATATCAATAAATGAGCAATGCGAGTTATGTGGAGCACCTAAAGTGAAAATAATATACAAAAGAAAAGCTTTAACTCAGTGCATTAATTTAAATTGTCCGGGGAAAAGCAAAAATATTAATTTATAGAGTGCGTTTCTATTACTATGAAAGAGCTAACTGAAATATTTAGCAATACGAACTCTAAATTTATAAAGAGCGGTATAGCGCAAGGTGCCATTGTTCTAGGAACGAAAATAGAAAATTTCTATGGCGTACTTGTAAGCGACAAGAGCTATGCAGACAGCTTAGCTAAAAAGTTGGAAGCTCAGCTTGGTATAAAGGGGTTTGTGAGTACTGACGAGCTGCCCAAATATGGCATTTCAAGGGAAGAGAAAGAGAATGTAGAGGGAGCTTTAGAGCTAGCGCCTAACGACGTAGGAATTTTCGTGGTTGATAAAAAGGAAAAAGCAGAAAAGGCTATTGAGCTGATTTTGCAAGAGGTAAAGGGTTACCGTAAATAGCTCTTGTCGCTGTTATCAGCATGTCGTATGAATCAGCGCATTTACTTTTTTGGATTTCGAAAGCTCATTAAATTTTCTTATTGCCTCAGGGGTCTCTAAAATGATAAGCTCCGTCTTCTTGCCTATCTCTTCTATAACATTTTCAGCTTCTAAAACACCACTCTGACCTGTAGCTATAATTACAATATCAGGCTCGTTGCTCAGTAACTTTTCTAACTCGCCTTTGCTAACTCTATGCGAGCCTTCTTGCCAATCTCTTTCTAAAATTTTACCAGCTACAATTAAAACATCGCCGTAGCTCTTACCGTCAATCACAACCTTTCCAAAACTTGTTCTTTCGATTATCATTTTTTCGTTACGCACCTCTACTCTCTTTAGCCTTCGGTCTCAAACCTTTATAACCGCATTTCCTGCATCTAGTAGCTCTAGGAGAGTTTTTTGCATAGCAATTCATACAAATCGATTTGTTTAGTAACCTTTGAATGGCTTCCCGGAATTTTGCCATAATAAAAGTAAATAGAAACGGGAGATATTAAATATTCTATTAAACAAGTTCGCATAACGTAGTTTCTTAAGGAAAAGGTTTTCTATTCCTTCGTTTATATCAAAATTGTGATTGAAAATGGCAAAAACAACTATCTCAGTAATGAAGGCAGACGTTGGTAGTGTTGCAGGACACAGCACAACACATCCTAAACTAATAGAACTTGCGCAGAAGATGCTAAAAGATGCGCAGAAGAAAAAGCTCATAGAAGATTTTTATGTAACTCATTGTGGCGACGATTTGGAGCTAATAATGAGCCATTTCAATGGCGAGAACAGTGAGAAGGTGCATAAACTTGCATGGGATATTTTCACAGAAGCTACTAAAATAGCAAAGGAGCTGAAGCTCTACGCTGCAGGACAGGATATATTGAAAGAGGCTTTTTCAGGTAATATTCGAGGTATGGGACCTGGTATTGCAGAACTAGAATTTACGGAGCGTAAAGCAGACCCTGTAGTTGTTTTTATGATGGATAAGACAGAGCCAGGCGCTTTTAATTTACCAATTTATAAAATATTTGCAGACCCATTCAACACAGCAGGCCTTGTAATAGACCCGAGCTTGCATGCAGGGTTTGTATTTGAAGTTTGGGATATCCAGGAACATAAAAAAGTCATCTTAAGCTTGCCTGAAGAGCTTTATGATCTACTTGCTCTTATAGGAGCTAAATCCAGATTCGTTATTAAAAGAGTATTTCCTAAGAAAGGAAAACTTCCTGAAAACGAGCCTGTAGCTTGCATTTCAACTGAAAAATTATATCAAGTAGCTGGAGAATATGTTGGCAAAGATGACCCTGTAGGTATTGTAAGAGCGCAGGCAGGTCTTCCAGCTCTAGGCGAAATTCTAGAGCCTTTTGCTATTCCGCATTTAGTCAGTGGCTGGATGCGGGGCTCTCATAACGGTCCCCTAATGCCTGTGTCTCTAAAAAACGCAGTATGCACTAGATTTGACGGCCCGCCGCGTTGCGTAGCGCTTGGATTCCAGATCTGCAATGCAAAGCTAATAGGTCCTCAAGACCTGTTTGATGATCCTGCATTCGATTCGGCAAGAGAGAAAGCGCAGGAAATTGCCGATTATATGCGCTGCCACGGCCCCTTCGAGCCTCATCGCTTACCATTGGCAGATATGGAATATACCACGCTTCCTAAAGTCATGGACAAGTTGAAAGATAGGTTTGAGAAAGTGGAATAGGCCAAGGAAGATTTTGCAATCTGCGGGTGAATTACCCAAGAGAAAAGTAACACTGGCAGTTGCGGTGATATGTATTGTTATAATCGCTAGTGTAGGTGTAATTCTGTACTTACAAAGAAAAGGAAAAGAACCCAAGATTTTAAGCTATCAAAAACTCTGCGCAGATTTTGACGTCGAGACTTGGAAATTTAGGTCTTTTACTGATGGAGAAATCGTTTGCATAAAGGATAACGTTCTTGCAGTAAATTGCACAGATACTTTGTTTGGAACATATACCCACGTCACTTTCTCAAGCATGTCTTATAGCGAGAGCTCTTTTTCAGTTCCTTCAATTCCTCCTTTAAGTATACATCTAGTAGGTAATCTAACGGAAGAATACTCTGCAAATGAAGAGGTAGAAATCCAATCGCATGTAAGAACTTACACTATAGGCGAGAAAACAGCAACCATCTTAGAAGAATGGTACGTTTATTTCTTGTGCGCTTATTATAGTTGCTCCATTCGGCTTAAAAGAAAATAATTACAATGTGACTATTATAGCAAGTATAGGCGAGCTTGATGAGATAGCTGAGAAGATAATGCAAATAAGTACCGAGGCACTCAATCGGACAATAATAAAAATAACAGAAGATCAAGCAGACAGAGTTTACGATTACGAAATTTCATTGGTTTTAGTGGCAAAATCCGAATGAATATTTTAACCTGATTTCGCCACTTGAATCACTATCCGGAAGATATTAACATCAGTTTTTGGAACATAAAGGCAAATTTTCAAATTTTTTCTCAAATTTTCTATAGGCAATTTGACAAGATATAATCTACTAAGAAATATTCCTCAAAAATCACCTCCCTAAATTGGCACTTGCAGTTATGTACTTGCTAAATTGATTAGGATTTCGCATTTTTCTAACATTTTACCACAAAATTTTGGAATTTTTGACGTTTTTATCGAAGAATATCGTGATAAAACGCTACTGCTACGTTGCTAAAAAGTCTAACTGTCAAATTGGGTATGTGCTAAAAATTAGAATGGATTATCTCGAAGTGGCAAGGTTAGGAGAATAAGTACAGGACTGTCCTCGACTTCAATTCAAACTACCCAATATAAATCACATTTTCCAGCCCTTTAAAGTGTGGATCTCCAGTTAATACTGCTGTATCATACTGCTTTGCCGTCTCGTAAATTATTGCGTCTGCCATCCCGAAATCAGGCCTGTTTTCTTTCTGAACGTTTTTTGTTTTCCCAGCCCTCACTGCAATGTCTTTTGTTAATTCTACAATTGTAGTTTTTGCTAAAATGAAATTTAAATCCTGCTCCCAGGTTTTGTAACCTTCCCTGAAGTATTTATCTGAAAGCTCTGCCAATACTATTGTTGGCGTAATGCACGCACCGCTTTCTATATACCTTTTTGCCTTTCTTCCCCGCGCGGTGCCTCTAAAGTATTCTACCCATGCATAAGAATCTATTACAGCATCATAGCTCATGGAACTCAGCTTCTTCCTTCAGCGTAAACTTTTTCATTTTCGGACGCTTACCGAACATAGATTTTGGAACGCTGATTTTTGCCTCTACAAGCTCTTTAATTATCTCTTCGTAACTTTTTGCTTTGCTACGCTCTTTAAGCTCCTTAAGCATTTGTAGAGTTGTTTCTTCGATCTGTATTGTAGTGACCATTTTATCACCCTTTATAACTATGGCTATAGCTATATATTAAATTTTCGCCTAAGCTCATTGCTGAGCACCTTATAGTTTCTCCAGCTCCTTCTTCACTTCCTCAACTTTCGCTTTGTTTTCCAGCAATCGGTTGATTATATAGCTCTATTTTTGATATAAAACTTGCTGCTCACCGCAAGTTTACAGAGCCAATCGATGAAAACTATAAGTATCACCAAGAACTAATCTTATGAGTAATGAAAGAAGCGCTCTTCTGGGAAATGCGAGCACAACACTTTTAAATATTCTTATCTATTTAGTTATATTGGTGATAAAATATGGAAGCAGTAACTCTTGAGACAATTTATAAGGAACTCGAAACAATGAAAAAAGATATAGAATTCATAAAACATGCGCTTGCGGAAGAATACGAGTTAAGTGAGGAAGCAAAGAAAGGGTTGGCAGAAGCCAGAGCAACACCTGAAAGCGAGTACATAAATCAAGAAGAAATGGAAAAGGAATTCTTGTAGAGATGACTTATTCTGTAGAGTGGCATCCCAAAGTCAGAAATTTTTTAAGGAAACTGCCTAAAAATATTTCCGGAAGGATTGTTAAAAAAGTAAAGCAAATCACAGAAAAACCGTTCCATTATTTGGAGCATTACGAGAGAGAAGATGTTTATAAACTAAGAATCGGAGATTATAGAGCGTTAATTGATGTTGACTTCTCTAATAAAGTTCTCTATTTAGGGTAGTGTGGCATAGAAAAAATATCTACAAAAAATAAACGGTCGTTTGTATGAAGGAAGCGCTGTTCTGGGAAAAGAAAAACGATAAAATACAATGTCTGCTCTGCCCTCATAAATGCGTAATTGGTAATGGAAAAAGAGGGATATGCGGGGTAAGGGAGAATAAGGATGGCATACTCTACTCTCTAATCTATGGTTTAGCATCTTCTATCTGCCCAGACCCTATAGAGAAAAAGCCACTCTATCATTTTTATCCTGGCAGCGCAGTGCTTTCTTTTGGCACAGTAGGTTGCAATTTCAAGTGCAAGCACTGCCAGAACTGGGGTATTTCGCAAGCAACGCCTGAAAGCTATTTTGCACTGGAGAAAATTACTGGCGAAGAAATTCTTAAGCTTGCAAAGAAATACGATTGTCAAGGAGTTGCGTGGACTTATAACGAGCCTGTTATCTGGTATGAGTTCACTTACGATTGCTCTAAACTTGCAAAAGAGCATGGGCTTTACACAATTTATGTAACAAACGGCTATATAAACGAAGAGCCTCTGCGCAAAATTTCTAAATACCTTGATGCAATGAATATTGATGTAAAAGCTTTCAAAGAAGATTTTTATAAAGAGATATGCTCTGCAAAACTAGAGCCTGTTTTAAGGACTTGCGAACTTGCAAAAGAATTGGGAATTTACATAGAGCTAACTTATCTTATTATTCCAAATTACAACGATTCAACTGAAGAGATTGAAACTTTTTGTAAATGGGTAAATGAGCGTATCGGCAAAGACACTGCAGTACATTTTTCTAGATTTTATCCTCATTATAAAATGGATTCTTTACCTCCAACGCCTATTTCGACATTACTGAGAGCTTACCAACTCGGCAGTAAATACTTAGATTTTTTATATCTTGGCAACGTACCACATGGCAATTATGAAAATACTTACTGCCCTAACTGTAAAGAGCTTTTGATAGAAAGATTCGGCTTCTCTGCAGAGATGATAAATTTAAAAAACTCCAAATGCTCTAAATGCGATACCAAAATCCCAGGAATTTTCTAGACCAAAAGCTATATTAGCAAGCTGTAATATTAGAGGAAGATAAAATGTACAATTACACGCTAGAGGATTTACAGGAATGGTATGGAAGGAAGAACGGTGACGTATCTAAATTAGCAAAGCCTCTTGTACTAGAGAAGATTAATGAAAAGTGTAGGAGAATTGCAGAAGAAGCTATCAATTTTGTAAATACTAGTTATGCTCAGCAACCTACACCTCTTTCAATAAGGCAAGTTCATTATCATTTAGTCCATCAGCTTGCGGAAATATATTCTAACACAATAAAAGATTACAAGACACTTATCAAATTAATGCTGCAGGCTAGAATAGCAGGGCTTATACCGTGGCATATGATTTCTGAGACTGAAAGTTTAGTATCTGAGGCAATACCTGCAGGAATGAATCCTGAAGATGCAATTAAAAAAGCTTTAGAAGATGCTCAGAAGCAAGCGGGTAAAAGCCCATGGGATGCTATGGGTAAAAGAGTTGTAGTCTTTACAGAGAAGCGCGAACTACAGCCTCAACTAGAATATGTTACTAATAACTATTTTGTTAGATTAATATCTTTGCGAGGCTACGGCGCTTGGAGTAGACTGTATAGAGAATCGCTGGAATATCAAAATTTTATGAAAGATAGAAATAATTACGAATTGTATGCCTACTTTGTAACAGACCATGATCCATCGGGCTTGGATATTAATAGACTGTATGCATCTATTTTAAAAAATTTCTGGAAATTAGCATGCAAAGATCATAGAGTAATGCTGAGGAAAGATCAAGTTGATGCTGAGGTGCTACCGCCAGCACCTACCAAAGTAAAAGATCCTAGAGCTAAATGGTATATAAGGAAATTCAGTACTGACTGTTGGGAAGTCGATGCTTTAGGTAGAGAAAAAATGCAGAAAATTTTAGAAGAAGAGATTAAGAAGATAATTGATTTTAAGGTTTGGGATGAGGTAATGAAAGAGAATGCAGAAAATGTAGAGAAGACAAAGAAAATAGCTGAAGAGATGATGAAAGGAAAAGGATGAAAAAGTAAAGACAAAATTTCTAATAATTAATTGAGCATGTCTCCAATATATGTCAAGTCTTCGCAAATTAAAACGATTTTTACATTTTTGGCTTTGATCATTTTCCTTCTGACATGGCTGCCGATAATATCTTATTACGAAGCAATTAAAGGCATCGGTTACGGTGGTGGTGCTGGGATGTGTATGATAGCATTCCTGCCTATTACGTTTACCTGTATGCTTGTAATAGTAGTTGCTATTAGTAAGTTTCTCAAAAGCTTAGAAAAAGGAAATAGATACGGGCTATATGTTTCTGCAGGTGTTATGTTTACTGTAGGAATTTACGATGTATTCGGCATTTTTGCATATCTTCATTTGTTAAAGCCAAGCCCACCATACATACTGATTTACGCTATCCCAATAATATATGGGTTATTTGTAGTATGGATTGGAATAGAAATACTCATTAAACTCGAAGATTTTGTAAGGAATTATGAGACGTCTTTTTTAAAATCTTGCTTCTGGGGAATATTTTTTATAGTTGTTGGCGGCTGTTTCTCTTTTCTTTCAACTTCGGTGCTTTGTCACATACTTAACTTTACCCCTCTGGCTTGTATAGCTGTTTTTATTATCATCGCTTTTATATTATACAACATATTGCACAGCATTTTACAAAAAATTTGTTTGAGAATGTAACAAAAATCGTTACAATTTTTCCCAAATCCTTTTCATTTCCAGAGCGTCTTTTTCTAAAATTGGCGACTCTGATATTATCGTAACTTCTAATTTTCTAGACTTTAATGCTGTTGCTAAATACTCAAATTTCAAATCACCTTTTTCTAATACTAGATGCTTTTTTTCGTTTCCAGCTTTGTACTCAACGCCAGTGAAATGTGTGTGAAGCTCTTTCAGCTTCAATCTTTTTTCAATAGTGTCTAATATTCTATCAAAATCTTTTGAAGTTTTCAACGAGCCGTTAGTTCTCGCATGGATATGCGCAAAATCTATTGTAGGAACAACACCATCTAACTCTTCACAGATTTTTAGAGTTTCGTCAAGCGTTCCAAATTGCGATTGCCTCCCCATTGTTTCAGGCGCTAATAAAACATCCCATTTGCTTTTATTGATTGTATCAACAATCTCTCCTATGCATTCCTTAACAAGTTGATAGCACTCTTCTTTTGACTTTTTACCATAGAAGCCTGGGTGGAAGACTACATGCTTAGCTTTTAGCGCATTCGCTATTTTAGCAGTTTCCAAAACAAAGCTCATACTTTTTTTGCGCTTAATTTTATCTTCAGAAGCTAAATTGATAAAATAGGGCGCATGGGCAGAAAGCGCAATTCCTAGTTCAGAAGCAATCTTACCGCAATCCAAAGCTGTTTCCACACTCATTCTAACACCTCTAACAAACTCTACTTCAAGAGCCTCTAAGCCCAATCTGGCACATTCTTCTATACCTGTCAGAGTATCGCGCTTCTTTGCGCACAAAGGCACTCCTGCAGGACCGAATTTTAGTTCAGCCATTTTTTATAGAAAGGAAATGTTTTTCTGTAAATAAATATATAGCAATTCAACATGCAACCTACACTGCCACAACCATCAGCAAGTATATGGTTTCAGAATTTCTATAGGCTAAGGAAGAAAGTGTTAACTATCTGGAATAAATACTGGATCGAAGATTCCGCTGGAAATATTTTGGGTTTTTCAAAGCAGAAACTTCTCAAACTAAAGGAAGATATAAGGATATATTCAGATGAGAGTATGAGTAACGAGCTATTTTGTATTAAGCAACAGCAGATAGTGGATATATGGGGAAATTTTGCTGTTGTGGATTCTCAGACGAATACTCATTTAGGCTATGTTAAAAGGAAAGCGCTAGTCTCAGGATTTATTAGAGATGAATGGGAAGTTTACAACGCCAATCGGCAGCTTATTGGCGGAATCTACGAAACCTCTATGGCTCGTGGGCTAGCCAGAAAATATCTGCCCGGCGGCGCATTGATACCTGAAAAAATGACTCTTGAATTGCAAGGAAGACCTGTAGCGGAGATAAACCAGAAATTTAAAATTATAGGTGATATCTGGGAGGTTAACTGTCGAGCTGTGCCTCCTGACTTCGATCGAAGAGTGCTAATAGCTTGCATGCTGCTTATGGCTATGATTGAGCGCAAGCATAAATAATATTTAAGCTAGCTTTACAGAAATTATTCATTTATATGGTCAAAAAGTTAACTATTGAAGCTTTGGTTCACAAAAGGTTCGATAAACTATTTAAGATTGCAGAAGAAAGAGCTTTAAAACATGACTTTAAATTTGCAAATCGGTACGTAGAGTTAGCTCGTAAAATAGGTATGCGCCACAATATAAGAATTCCAACAAAATATAAAAGAAGATTCTGCAAGCACTGCAATTATTATTTGCTGCCTGGTGTAAATGCAAGAGTAAGAACTAGAAAAAGAAGAGTGGTAATATTCTGCGAAAACTGCAAAAAATTTACAAGAATACCTTTTATAGAGGATAAGAAACTCAAAAGAAGTTGAGTCATCAATATAATAATTTGAAGTGGAGTTACTATTTCAGTTGCTATTACTGCCTCTTTAGCTCCTCTATCTTCTTTTCCAAGCTCTTCTCTCTCATTGCGAATAGCAGTTCACTTCTAGTTTTTTCTATAAGAGCCCTCGCTTTATCCTGATGCTTTCTTACCGCTACAATAGCGGATGGCAAATCAAATTTCATTAATGCATTATAAAAATTTTCCATTGTGTTAAGATACTTTTTTGCAAGTTCTGAATTGTTTTCAAGTAATGAGTCGAGGCATAATCTACGAAGTTCGCCAATTGCGTCACCCAATCCCAAAAGGTAGGACGTAGAGGTTACTCCTAACTCTTCAGGCTCAGGTAATTTCTGATTTTTTAGCGATGCATAAATAATACAAGCTTCGCAAAGCTCTTGAAATGCGCTCTCTACACTGCCTGAATAATAAATATCAGGATGAGCTTTTAAAAGCTCTTTAACCTTTTTCGCCTCTTCTTTTGCCTGCGTAATTACTTCGTGGGCGTTTTGAGCTAAGTGCATTTTCTGAACAGCTTCACCACATTTCCTCATAATAAAACGTACTGATCTCAATGCTTCTTCGCGCACGCGATCTTTCTCTTCTAACTCCATCAAAATCCTTTCAGTTATCTTATCAAGAGTTTCCATCTACACTAACCTCTTAGACCTGAAAGCAGAAGAAGAGCAATAAATAGAATAATAATACCATAGAAGAAATACATAGTCCATTTTCTTCTTTTTAAAATCATATTCCATTTGACTTTACATTCATCAGAGCAGAGCTCTTCATCAGCAGTTATTGCTTTATCACATATTCTGCAGTGCTTGTGCTGAAGTATTTTTTCTACCATTTTCTTGCACCTTTTATTCTATCGTAGTGCCTATAAAGGCTTTACCACCAATAAGATTTTCTAAGTTTTTTAAATTCCTACCATTAATCACAAAGGTAGGTATTTTTGATCTTGCTATGATTCTAGCTGCTATAGGATCAATTACAGATTTAGAGCCTGCTCCTAAACTTGCTTTACTCGTAACCTCTAAAAGCTTTTCGTAGCTCAATTTGAGCGAAAGTTTAGCGTCTTTGTGTTTTTTAGGGTCTGCAGTATAAACACCGTCAACATCAGTCATTATTATTAGTTTAGATGCTTTTGCACGCTCAGCGAGCGTCGCAGCTACTGCATCTGTTGTATGCCCCGGATGTGTTCCGCCCATTACAACTATTTTATAGAGCTTTCCTGCAGTTAAAGCACTGTCTAAATTCTCTGGTATTTCAGGATAGGCTTGAGGTAAAGCGCCAAGCAATACTTTTGCGTTCGCTCTTGTGATATCTATACCGATACTGTCAAGATAACTTTCGTCGCACCCCAATTCCCTGCCTACAGATATATATTTTCTAGCAATTTCGCCGCCTCCTACAACTACCCAAAGCCTGTGCTTAGAAGAAAGTTCAGTTAGTACAGAAGCTAATTCTTTGAGATATTTTAGATTTAATTCGCCTAACACAGAGCCGCCAATCGAGATTGCAAGGTTCATTTTATTCTGTAACGAGTAAGCTTTTCAGCAATAATTAATATTATGGTTTCTCAGTCTCAGAATTATTTATATACTACATATATCAATATTTTAGCATGGATTCTTTAGCTAGATACGAATTCAAGAAGAAGCTTGAGGAGCTAGAGGCTATAAAAGGCAGAGCTACTGAGCTCGTCTCACTCTATATACCGCCAAGTAGAAAGATAGCAGATGTACTAAATTACTTAAGAAACGAATATGCGCAATCGAGCAATATAAAATCTAAGGGCACAAGAAAGAATGTTATGTGGGCAATTGATTCTCTAATTGGCAAAATCAAATTTCTTAAGGATACTACTCCAAACGGATTAGCGCTTTTTGTAGGTCATAAAGCAATAAGTATAGACAAGCAAGAGGCAGTTTCTTATGTTATAGAGCCGCTAGAGCCTTTGCAAACATTCCTATACAGATGCAATTCTTCTTTCTACTTAGAGCCGCTAAAAGAAATGGTGGCTGAGAAAGAATGTTATGGAATTATAGTGATGGATAGAAAAGAAGCTACTTTAGGACTTGTGAAAGGTAAGAGGACAGAGGTTATAAAGAACGTACAGTCGAGAGTGCCGAGCAAACATCGCATGGGCGGGCAGAGTGCATTGAGATTTGAGAGGCTAATTGAGCAAGCTGCACACGAGTTTTTTGTAAAAATCGGTGATTTAGCTACTGAAAGTTTTTTAGACAAAGCTTTGAAAGGCATCATTGTTGGCGGTCCAGGCTATACTAAAAATTTCTTTCTAGAAAAAGATTATCTTCATCATGAGCTCAAAAAGAAAGTAATAGGCGCTTTTGAAACAGGTTATACTGACGAGTATGGACTTAGAGAAGTTATAGAGAGCGCATCTAAAACTCTTAAGAATATGAGCCTTATCAAAGAGAAGAAATTAGTCCAAGAATTTATGAGCGAAATAATTAAAGAAGGGGGACTTGCAAGCTATGGCGAAGAAGAAGTAATTTCTCGTCTAAAAAGAGGCGAAGTGGCTACGTTGCTTCTCTCAGAAAAACTAAAAAGACAGAAATTAAAATTAAAATGCAGTAGTTGCGGTAACGAAGAAGAGAGCTCTTTTGAAGAGCCCCCAAAATTCTTGAAATGTAGTAAATGCAATGCTGAGAGTACAATTCTAGAGAGCAGAGATTTAGTTACAGAGCTCATTGAGCTTGCAAATAATACCAATGCAGAAATAGAATTTATTTCTACAGAATCTTCTGATGGCGAAATGTTTATGAATGCATTTAATGGAATAGGCGCAATTCTGAGGTACAGGAAATGAACTCAGCACTGGAAATTTTAGAGCTTGAGCTGAAATCTATACTTACAAAAGCTCTAACTAATCTCAAGCTAGCTAAGCCCGAAATTTTAGAATTTAGCACTCCTCCGCCAAACCTTGGCGACTATGCTTTCGCTTGCTTCGAGCTCGCAAAAGAAAAGCCTGAAAGAATCGCAGAAATGCTAAGTAAAGAAATTCTAAAGTACAAATCAAAGTTCATTGATAGAGTGGAAGTAGTTGGCGCTTACGTAAATTTTTTTATCAATTATGATAAGCTGAAAGAGCTTGTGATTAAGAGCGCTTTAGAATTAAAAGAAAGATACGGCTGGCAAGCGCCAAAGCATGACAAAATTATTTTAGAGCATACCTCTGCAAATCCTACAGGGCCAATACATGTGGGGAGAGCCAGAAACTCAATAATCGGTGATACTCTCGCAAGAGTTCTACGCGCTAATGGTTACGAGGTGGAGACTCAATATTATGTGAACGATATGGGTAAGCAGGTAGGTATTTTAGTATGGGGTTTAGATAATATAAAGCTTGAAAAAACTGAGCCTAAAGCTATGGCTAAGTCAGACCATGAGCTTGTAAAGTATTATCAAGAGGCAAGCAAACTTTTGGAGGCGATGCCACAGCTTGAAAGTGAAATAGACAAACTATTACAGCTTTACGAGGGGAATGATACTAAGACAAAAGCTAAAGTTAGAAGCTGTTGTGAAAAAGTATTGCATGGTAATATAGAGACTTTAGCTAAACTCAATATAAAACTTGATAAATACGTATGGGAATCTGATTTTATAGGGACGACTCGCGAGGTATTGAGCAATTTAAGAAGTTCCAAACTATGCAGAGAAGAAGCAGGCGCTTACTATCTAGATTTGAGTTCAGGTAAACTTTTTATTACTCGCAAAGACAGTACCACACTCTATGCTACAAGAGATTTAGCCTACCATTTGTATAAATTTAAAAACTGTACTCACGCAATTAACGTTCTTGGCGAAGATCATAAATTAGAAGCTTTACAATTAGAAGAAGCTTTGAAAGTTTTAGGTTGCAGTAATAAACCTGAAGTTATTTTCTATTCTTTCGTTTCTTTACCGGAAGGTAGATTGTCTACACGAAAAGGCAGAGTGGTATATACTGATGATTTAATTGAAGAAGCTATTGCCAGAGCTTATTTAGAAGTAAAAAAGAGGCGTAAAAAATTTGATAAGCATGAGTTTAAAAAAATTTCTGAAGCTGACTTAAAAAAAATCGCAGCGATTATAGGTATAGGGGCCATACGATACAATATTATAAGAGTTCAAAACGAAAAGCCTATAATTTTCAAATGGGAAGAGGCTATTAGCTTTGAGGGAAACAGCGCTCCTTTTGTACAATATTCTCACGCAAGAGCTTGCAGTATATTAAGCAAGAGTAAAGGATACTATAAAAACAAAATAGAGTTGTCTTTGCTTAAAGAAAGGCAGGAATTAGAGCTTGTGAAAATTCTTGCTAGATTTCCTAAAGTAATTAAAGATGTTGGAAGCTCAAGAAAAGTTTACAAACTTGCAAACTATGTCTTTGAGCTTGCGACACAATTCAATCAATTCTATCGTGATGTGCCCGTATTGAAAGCTGAGCCAAAAGAGCTAAGAGATGCTAGACTTGCACTTGTAGATGCTACTAGAATAGTGTTAAGAAATGCACTTGAGCTCCTTGGTATTGAAGCGCCTGAGGAAATGTAATCAAAATGGAGCTCAGCAGAAATATTCAGAAGAATAGGATATTAGAAGAATTACTCTTCATTTGCATTGCTAGCTTAATAACTTATATTAGCTTAGAAAAAATTGTTGGTAAAGCATTTGAAGCGCATGGAATTGCAGTTTTCATTTCGTTTATGCTACTGCCTGTTATTGTGCTGAGAATTCTAAAGAAGCCTCTTGAGCTAGGTACTGTCAATATTGGTTTTGTACTCGGCATTGCTCTGTATTTGATTTTAACGATATGGCTTCTGTGCTACTATCCTTTCAACAGAGAATTCTTTAACGGGCTTAAACTCAATAGCTATGAGTTTTTGATCTGGAATTTTTTCGCTATGCTGAACGTTGCCCCAGTAGACTTTTTTACCAAACGAATAATTCAAAAGGAGCTTAGCGCGAGCCTTACTCCATGGCATGGTTTAGGCGCTCAAACAATAGTCTGGACACTTGCTCATTTTTACGAGTTGCTATGGCTACAGCAATTAATGGGTTCACAAGGCGCTTTGCTCTTTATAATTGTTTCAGGCTTAGCTACAGGATTGGTTTATTTAAAAACAAAAAACGTGCTTGGTATGATTGTAGGGCATTGGATGCTTAATTTTATAATCTCTTTCCTGGTTAGTTTCAACCTTTTATGAGACCTATAACTACGCCAATAAGTAATCCTATTCCAAAAGGTATAACGGAGACGAATGTTGAGACCTGCGCTAGAGCAGCGATACTATAACTTTTAATTTTATCGATATTGACAGCCATTACGCCAAGATAAGAGCCTATGCCTAGAATTACGGCAGCTATAATTATTAACTTAAGCGCTTTTTTTACAAAAAAGCCTAGAACAAGTCCTACAAGGAACTGGACACTTATAACGCCAGCAGCGATTCCTAGATTATTTTGAAACAGTTCTCCAAATGGTATTGTCATGAGGTATAGAGATTTTTCTGCGCTATATAAATGTTTTGGTAAATGTTTTTTAGCGTAGATTAACATTCTGATTAATAAAAATGGCACTATGGCATGGCAAATCTAGAAGGAAGAGTTCAGGCGGAATATTGAAGCTGAGCAGAAAGAAGCGAAAATATGAGATCGGCAGGGAGAAGCGCGAGACAGGCTTGGGTGAGCACAAAACGCAGGTTTTTAGAGTGCGCGGCAATAACCAGAAAATAAGAGTGCTGAGAGCCGGAGTTGCAAATGTAATGACTAAATCAAAGAAAGCACAGAAATCTAAAATTATTGCAGTATTAGAGAACAGAGCAAATCCTCACTATATGAGAAGGAATATTATCACAAAAGGTGCTGTGATTCAAACCGAGCTTGGCAAAGCACTTGTTACCTCGCGACCAGGACAGCATGGTGTAATTAATTGCGTGCTTCTTGAGTGAAAATGGTATCTAAAAAAGAGGGAAAATATGTTATATGGCAACATTATTTTGACAACTCTTACCCAAGAGCTCTAAGAAAAGTGCCTAAAAAACTAGCTGTAAAAGAGCCTGACATTAAGAAAATAGCTGATTGTGCTAAGGCGCTTGGACTAGAGCCTATAGTTGAGGAAGCGCGCTATCCAAAATTCTGGTGGAAAAAGAACTATCGAGTGATTGTAGCTAAAAAATGGAAAAAAACTGAGTTATTAAGAAAGATGGGTGAAAAATTGATAGAGTTTTATTAAATTTTTTTATCGTCGAGCGCCCCGTCTTAAAAAAATTATAGAAAATTATATATATAGGAGCGTATAATTTATTATATTGCCTGACATTTGTAAGGCACAAGACAGGCAAAAGGGGCTGCGGCAAAATGAAAAAAACAGAGAAGCTTACCATAAGATTTCCAAGAGAGATTCTTGATAGACTAACTGAAGTAGCGCAGCGTAGAGATATAACAATTTCAGAGCTTGTAAGAGAGAACTTATCTGAGTATCTGCAGTCAGAATATTCTGAGCTATATCAAGAAAGAATCACAGTGCGACTACCGGCAGATCACTTAGACAAGCTCAAAGTGCTAGTTCAATCCCGCGATGCCTTCTCTGTTGAGAATGCAATTCAACTTGCGGTAAAGGATTACATTGCTAGAAGACCAAAAGAAATGATTCAAGAGAGGGAAATACTTAGAAAAATTTCCGAGCAAAGAGGTCTTATAGAAAGTGCTCAAGAAAGTGCCAAGCGAAAACTGAAAAGATAGAAAAAAGCTTAGTGCTAAGAGGGGATGGGATAGTGGGCTCTTCCCACTATCTTTTGAGTTAGAAAAAGGTGATAAAAATGGAAGCTCTATTAGAAAGCGCTGTCTTAAGCCAAGAAAAAATAGATTATACCGAGTTAGGCATTCCTAAAATATTTGTAGTCGGCATTGGTGGCGCAGGAAGTAATAGCGTTACCCGCTTAAACAGACTCGGTATAAAAGGAGCTACTACAGTTGCAATCAATACAGATCATCAGCATTTGAAAATAACAGAAGCTGATAAGAAAATACTTATTGGTGCTGGTATAACTCATGGGTTAGGCGCTGGAGGCTATCCTGCAATTGGCGAGCATTGCGCATTACTTGCAAGAAATGAAATTGAGGAAGTTTTGAGCCCTGCAGACTTAGTATTCACTCTTGCAGGTCTAGGTGGCGGTACAGGTACAGGCGTAACCCCTGTTGTTGCAGAAATAGCTAAGAAAAAAGGTGCTGTGCTTGTAGCTATTGTCACTACCCCTTTCGACTTCGAACTCGGCGCTGGAAAAAAGAGAGCTTTGGCATGTATAGAAAAATTGCGCAGAATATCAGACAGCCTCATTATTCTAGATAACAACAAGCTAATAAAATTCTTTCCCAACCTCCCTTTAGAAAAAGGTTTCCTCGTTATGGATCAACTTATTGCAGAAGCAGTTAAAGGATTAAGTGAAAGTATTACTGGTGCATCTGAGTTCAATCTAGATTATGCAGATGTAAAAACCATACTTACAGGTAGTGGTTTGTCAGTAATGCTCTACGGTGAATCTTTCGGCGACCCTGATAAAGTTGTAATAGATACTCTAAACCATCCTTTTTTAGATGTGGATTATAAAGGGGCTGTAGGTGCACTTATTCATATAACCGGCGGCAAAAATTTGACTATAAGAGATTTGAACAAAATAGTAGAAGGTATAACAAAAGAGCTAGATTCGCAGGGTAGTGTTAAGTGGGGCGCTAGAATTGACGAAAGCTGCGGCGATAGAATTAAAGTAATGAGTATTGTTACAGGAGTGCAGAGCCCACAAATTTTTTCTCCTTTACGATGATATCCTCTCCCCTCCTATTTTTTTTTGTAAACCGTTAAGTATTCCCAAGTATATCTTTTTAGTATGGGCGAGCTGAGCTTTGTAGGTCTAGGTCTTTATGATGAAAAAGATCTTAGCCTAAAAGCGCTTGAAGAGCTGAAGAGCGCAGATAAAATATTTGCAGAATTTTACACATCTAAGCTTGTTGGAACTACAATAGAAAAATTAGAAAGTTTAATTGGTAAGAAAATAGAATTATTAAACAGGGAAGAAGTAGAGAGCGGTGAAAAAATAATTGAAGAAGCAAAAGTTAAGAGAGTAGTTTTTGCATGTGCTGGCGATACTATGATGGCAACAACTCATCTAGCTCTAAGGTTGCAAGCAATTGATAATAAAATAAAAACAAGAATAATTCATGGATGCTCTATTCTCAGTGCTGTACCAAGTCTTTTAGGGTTGCAGCATTATAAGTTTGGAAAAGTCGCGAGTTTGCCTTTTCCAGAGCATGTGGCTTTCCCAGAAAGTTGTTACGATGCGATCAAAGAAAACAAGGGGCTTGGACTTCATACCCTGGTAATTCTTGAT
>JASEFT010000001.1:7852-86501 GCA_030018475.1 Candidatus Thermoplasmatota archaeon | reverse complement strand
GACTCAAATCAGAACTACAAACTTTTAAACTCTAAAAATATAATCGCTGGTATTAAGCCGAGGAAAGTAAAAGGGAGGTTACGAAGTGGTATGAAAAGTAATAAAGAACGTCGTAAAGCTATAAAGGAATATTTTAAAGATGAAAATAGTTGGAAAAAATCCGTGAATTATGGGTTGCGATGGAGCTGCGAAAGTGCTTTCTCAGCATTCAAACGTATTTTTGGTGAGCATGTAACTGCCAAGAAGTTTCGGAATATGGTCAAAGAGATACAATTGAAAGTTTTTGCGTTTAATGCCTTGATTAAATTATCCTAAAAATAATTGTTAAAATCTTATAGAGAAGTAAGTATCACACGAGTTAATAAAAATTTATCTCCGTGCGACACAGCAACACAGAAAAAATATATATATATTGCATTCTAATACTATTATTTGGTGGTTTGGCAAATGGCTGAAAAAATCATAGATAAAAGGAAATGGGAAAGATACACTGGTTATTTGGATGTGATTATATTTCTAGTACTGATAGGGTGTATTGTACTGATAATCAAGAGTTCTATAGACTACGGTTTCTACCATTCTGAGTATGTAGCTGGGGACGAAACAGCTCTTAATATGATGGGCGCAGCGCAATGGGGCTTAATGGGTTCCTTAGCACTTACAGCACTTGTAATATTCTGGATATTCTATAGATATTTTAAACTTAGAGTTGAGCGCAGAGTCGGGCTGTAGCTACCAGCCTCTTCTCTGCAATTTCTGCTCTTCAGATAGCTCTTCTATTGCCAACCCTTTCATTGCAGCGCCGAGCCCTTCAGAGACCTCTGCAATTATCTTAGCATCGTCATAATGTGAAGCTGCTTCAACTATAGCCTTAGCTCTTTTTTTAGGATTTTCTGATTTGAATATTCCTGAGCCTACGAATACTCCGTCGCTACCCAAGAGCATCATTAAAGCTGCATCTGCAGGAGTTGCAATGCCGCCGGCTGCAAAATTAACAACCATCAAGCGCTGGAGCTTCTTAACTTCTTTTAAAAGCTCAAAGGGTACACGATATTCTAAAGCTTTTTTCTTAAGTTCTCTTTCACCCATGCCTTTAAGCTCTTTTATCTGATTAGTCATCGTTTTCTGATGACGTACAGCTTCTATAATATTGCCAGTGCCAGCTTCACCTTTCGTCCTTATCATAGCAGCGCCTTCGTTAATTCTCCTAAGCGCTTCGCCCAGATCTCTAGCTCCGCAAACAAACGGAGTTTTAAATTTTTTTTTATCTATATGCTCAAAAGGGTCTGCTGGCGTTAAAACCTCGCTTTCATCAATCATATCCACGCCAAGCGCTTCTAGAATTCTAGCCTCGGCCTCATGGCCTATTCTGCATTTAGCCATTACAGGAATACTAACAGCTTGCATGATTTCAATTATTTTAAGAGGGTCTGCCATTCTAGCAACCCCGCCTTGCTCCCTTATTTCAGATGGAACCCTTTCAAGAGCCATTACTGCAACTGCTCCAGCATCCTCAGCAATTTTAGCCTGCTCTTGATTAGTAACATCCATAATAACACTTCCTTTCCGCAGTTTGGTGAAGCCTCTTTTTAGAAGCTCTGTCCCGAACCTGAGTTTCTTTAGTTCCACAATATTAAATAGGAAGAGCAATATTTCTATCTTACGGTTTTAACTCTGAGCCCGCAAATAGGGCATATAGTTAAAAAATTTTGAAAATATTTATTACAGCCTGTGCACCTATACTTCCATAGTATCTTCTTAGTTATCCCTCTCTGCGCAAACGCAATATATTTTATTCCAAGCTCTTTAGCAACGTTCTGAATAGAGTAGTCGTCAGTAAGTATTGCAGCGCCAATTTCAATAGCTAAAGCAAGTATATCAATATCTGCTTTAGATAGTCTAGGAGTTTCGCCAATTGCACTAGCTATTTCTTCTACTTTCGTTACGTTGAATTCTGAAGGTTGTGCCACATTCAACCCCATTATTCTTAATGCTTCTACTTTTTCATCCCCCAGCTTAGATTCTAATTCTTCAATTACAGAATTTGTTGCATAATATTCAAAATTTTTAGTAGCGCTAAATGCAAAACCCTCTACAAGCACGCTAGAATCAATCACAATTCTCTGCATAGAAAATATTATTACACTTAGAGCTAATAAAGGTTTCAAGTATGGAACTATCTTTAGCACCTATAGCTAGAATCATTAAAAGTGCAGGTGGTGAGAGAGCAAGTAAAGATTCTAAACTCTATTTAGCAAGTTTGCTCGAAGAATATGCAAGTAAAATAGCTGGTGAAGCTGTAAAGCTCTGCGAATATGCAGGTAGAGAAACGATAAGCGCTGAGGATATTAGGCTTGCAGCGAAAAGAGTATAGCTTAATTATTGGTCCATGCTGTAGCTTGCATTACATAGACCATATATCCTTTTCCTGGCTCAATATCGAAGTTGCTGACATTTGTCCCAACAAGCCAAACTACAAATCTGCCAAGGCCGCTATCCCAATAAGCCAGTGCGTTACAGTTCGGGATATTTTGAGCAAGGGTTTTTGCATCGGTAGTAGTTAAATTAAATCTCCCAATACTGTTCCATCCTGGATTTAAATCCATTTTCAAAGCTGCAAATCTACTGCCGTTAAATGTAAAGCTGCTTGGGTTGGTTAAATAAACCCAGTAGCCAACGCCTGCATCGATTGTAAAATTATTTTCGTTTGTTCCTCGCTTATGAGTTTCAAATGACTGTGCTGAGGAATTCCATCTCTTAACACAAACACAATAATCAATTGCCTGCGCTAAATCTTCAGCTCTTCTATATGAAGTGTTGTAAACTAGACTGATGAAATTCCATCCAGGCACTAACTCAATAGTAAACGTTGCGTTTTTTATAAATATTTTGACTGTTTTTTCATTATTATATTTATAGCTGTCACCAGTCAGCCAGGTTTTTATAATAATTTTATATATGCCTTCTTCTAGATTGATATCCCAACTAAGCTGGGTAGAGGCTCCGCTACCGAGTGCGCTGATAGTACGATTTTGCGCATCTGCAGTCAGTTCTTCAGGCGGGATAATTAGCTTTACTGCAATATCATCAATATACCAGCCTGCGTAATTTGTACACCAGTCAGAGCTAAGTATAAAGCATATTCTCACATCGTTATACCCTATGCATTGGTCTAGTGAAAGGCTTTCAAAAGTCCATTGACTGTTATTTCCAGTGTGCTCTGCAAGCTTCACCCAATTGTTAGTTGCGTTATACCAAACGTATACATAGCAGTAATCATACCAGTATTCCGTATGATACCAATGCCAGAATGTAAGCTCAGCATGTGGGTAGGAGGTATTACTTAGGTCTATATATGGCGAGATAAGATATGCATGTTGCGGGCCGCTAACATTTACAAAGCAATTATATTTCTGAGTATATTCTTTAGAAGCCATTTTTAGTCGGTGATAGCCTGAAGTAGTAGTTGTAACGCTACCGTACCATTCTCCATCGTTGTCTGCTTCGTTCATTAATATCCGGTTATTTTGCGGATCGTATAGGTAAAGGTCTACGTCAGGATTGCTTCCGCCGATTTGTGAAAATGTATATCTTATAGATATTTTTTCGCCTGCGCGTGCATAAAATGCATGATGCGCCTCTTTCGGCAGGTCGTCATCGTCACCATCTACATAACCCAGTCGCGCAGGATAATTTATAGCTCTGTTGTCTACTTTTACAGAAATATCATAGGAATACTGATTACCAGTAGAGGGGTAAGCAAACACCCTCAGCCTGTACATTCCGCTCGCCTGCTTAGGCACTGTGTAAGTAAGTATCTCTGAGCCGTCTGCTGCAGAGCGAGCGCGCGCAACCGCATAACCGCCTGAAGGCACATCGCCATATTCAATATTATGCGCTTGCGAATCGTAAGGTGTGTAGAGATAAAGATCTATATCGTTTTTGGAGCCTGATGCCCAGGTTACAGTTATCTCAATTAAGTCGCCTTCTTGTGCCGGTACATCGTAAAACTCGTTCTTACCATAGATATCGGATAGCACACCACCGTCGTGTAGCTCACCTGCAAATTCATAATGAGAATAATCTCTGTAGTTTCCTTGTAAGTTCGTGCCCCAACAATAGCTACCTGAGTGCGCGCTGCTCGGTCCTACTGTGCTTGGTGTCCCATGCTCCCAATCGCCAACAGTCCTTGTAGTAGATTCGTACAGCCACCAATCGCCCCTCGAGCCGCTTTCGTAACCCTCAGAATCGTCTGAAAATACTACCTGCTCAGTCTCATTCTTAATAATTTTTCGCGCTTCGCAAGATACGTTAAAGTTTGATGCACTTTCACCGTAATTTTTTATTGTAGCGACAATTTCCTGCGGACCGGCGTAATATGTACCGTTTTCTATAGGTGAGTTTATGGCTTCTACACCTACATCGCAGGCTGAAACAGGTCTTAAAACTACTTCTTTGGAGCTTATCGCAGAGATGTTTGTTCTCACATAATATACATCTACGGTTGCAAGACTAATTTTTTGCTCAATCCAGCCGTTTTCACATATATAGCTATACCCAGGAGCGGGCTTGGGCATTGTAAACGCCAGAAATGCATTTTCAAAATCTTCTCTAAGATTGTTAATTATCCAAGCAGTTACAATTTCAGCAGTACCGTTGTTTGAAGGAGTGTAGCCGTAAGTTAAGAGACCTGTAGGAGTAGATGAGGTATCGTCTCTTATCCCATTTCCATCCAAATCATAGGTATAAAAATCAAGTTTCGTACCGTTCACTCTTATTATTCGATAGCCGTTATCTGTGCCTTTAGTTGTAGAGCGCGTCTCTATAAAAGCAGGGTTTCCTAAACTACCAATGCTACCATCTTCTGGGATTTTATTATAATTCTTATCGTACACAGTATCGCTATGCGTATGCCCGTGGATGCTTAATGACACATTGTACTTTATCATCAGCTCTTTGTAGAGAGCGCTATTCTGCTCAATACAATGTGGCGGATGATGCATGAATACGAACTTCTGTGTGCTATCATTATACCTATTCAAAACATATTCAAGCCATGCAATTTGATCATTTCTCAGCCCTTGCCCGTTTGAATTAATAAGGTTCACATAGCGTCCCGAGTCTAGGCCTATAAACCTATAATTACCGTATGTGAAACATATATCTGAGTAGGGATTTATCCATTTTCTAAAATCTTCTATACTGCTATCGCCGGAATAGTCATAATCATGGTTCCCGTTTACTATATAAACAGGAACTTTCAAGCTAAGCATTACTTCTCTGAATTTCTGGTCTTGCTCGTTTGCAGGAAATTCTTGATCAGACCACCAGGTAGGCTCTTTATCGCAGCAGTCGCCAGTAACTATTACAAGTTCAGGCTTAATTAGATTTAATTCTCTCAGCACGTTTGCTAGATCTTTATAAGTACTTCCTCCTGATAAAGAGCCTATATGAGTATCTGTAAGTTGAATTATAGTAAACTTATCCTTCAGCGCATTAACTACTGAGATTGCATGAGGCTCAGAATCACTTATCCCATCTACAGTAACTGTAAGATTATAAAGGTCTGTGCGAAGTTCTGTAGGAACTGTAATATTCAGCTCCCATATGTTAGTTGCAGGGGAAGAGACTGCAGTGACAGGTAGCTCGTAAGAATCGTATTCTGTTGATACGGTAACGTTCCATACAGAACTAGCGCTTGCATCAGAACTTACATTAAGAATGAAATAGCTGCCTTTAGCGCGAGTTGCAGGCATTGCCCAAATCGGCCAATTGATATTTAGGGTGGTTGCAGCTTTAGGTGTAGGTGCTGATGCATGTGGAATATAGAATGCATTTAGAAAAAGCACTAACGTTATGCACACTACTATGTGTGAAAATCTTATACGCATTCTCTCTTATTGTAACTAATTGTTGTTTCCGATATAAATACCTATCGTAGTTCTACGAACTCGCCGTTTTTAGGCAAGTGAACCTCGTATTCGCTTAGCGCTTCTGCAAGTTTCTCTCTATTATCAGAATGATAAATTATGACTTTTTCAGGCTCGCAGCCTTTAACAAAGCTCACTAGCTCTTTATGGCCGCAGTGGGCTGAGAAGTCAAAATATTCAACTTCGCAATCAATTTTTTGTAGCACGCCTTGAAAATCTAATTTTCTTTCACCTAAGAGTCTTCTTCCATTTGAGCCTTTTACCTGATAACCAGTAAGTAAAATTGCATTTCTAGGCTGGTTGAGATTTTTAATGTATTCAAGCACAGGGCCGCCGTCAAGCATGCCACTAGTGGTAATTATCACATCGGCTTCTTTTATCGCCCTCCTCCTTGTCACATCTGAACGAACGACCTTTGTTTTCGTCATTACTTTTTGCAAGCCTTTTGGGTTGCGTAAATATCTAGGCTCATCAAGAAATAACTCGTTTATTTTCTTTCCCATACCATCAAGCCATTTATCGTACCTAGTATTTTCAAGCACAAGCATGAGCTCTTGAGCTCTTCCGACAGCAAACACAGGCACTATTGCCTTGCCGCCGCGATTAACGACCTCCTCCACCTTCGCTAGAAATTTTCGCTCTATCTCTCTTCGATCTACATGCTCTCTACCTGCGTAAGTGCCTTCTATAAACAGATAATCGCATTTTACAGGGTGCGCGCCCCATACAAGCTGGGTGTTGATTGTATTTAAATCGCTTGTAAAAAGAGAAATTTTTTCACCTCTGAGCTCGAACATCACAGAGCCAGGTATGTGACCACTGGAATGGAATTTTATTTCTAAGCCCGCTAGATCAAGCACATCATTATATTTAACAAAACTAAAGTTTCTCATCATTTTGCGTATATCAGGTTTTTGGTAAGGCGAGGCATAGCCTTCAAGTCTAGCTACTTTTAAACTATCTAAAGCAAGCACCTGGGTCAGCCATGCTGTTAGCGAGGTGCTGAGAACTGGGGTATTGTATTTTGAGCATAGCCAGGGGAGCATTCCAGAATGGTCTACATGACAATGGCTGAGTAGCGCTAAATCAACGTTTGGAGCTTCTAAAGGGTATTTAGGTGGTTTGCCTGGTGTGAAGCCATAATCGAGCAACAATTTAGTGGCATCGAGCTCTACTATCAGGCCTAGCTTGCCTACCTCCTCAGCGCCGCCAAGAAATTGGAATTTCATTTCTTCTTGCGCCTCGTCGATAGCGCTAAAACGAAAGCGCCTGCAAAAATACCTGCTAGTACGCCACCGATAACGCCAGCTGCAAGTCTATACTGAGCTTCATGCATGGCTTTTAGCGCTTCAGCTGCTATACGCTTAGCCTCGTCCTCCGCAGCTATTGATTCATTTCTCCTTCTCATCGCGTCACACAACTGTGTATTTAAGTCAGATATTTGAGCGCTTAGATTACTAACAGTACCGTTTAGTGTGTCAAGCTGGTCTTGTAAAGAGCTAATAGTAGCGTTTGATTGAGTAAGGTTTGAATTTAAATTTGTTATCGTATCGTTCATCGTATTTATTTGCTGCTGTAAGTTAGCGAGCTGCTGGCTTAACTCAGTTACATTCCAAACCCTCAAAAGCCAATTATGTGTGACAGTTAAACTCTCATTAAGAGTTGCATTGTAACTAGAAACATTTACCAACACAGTATAATTCCCAGCTGCATCAAAAGGTCCGAACGATTGCGTGCCTGTAGCATTAACTCCGCCATATGTTTTAACCCACTCAGTTACATTTTCGTAATAAACATACCACCAATAGCTTATAGCATCGCAGTCTGCTTCGAAAACCACGACAGTAAAAGTTATTATTTGCTCTTCAGTTATGCTCATAGTATACCATTTCGGCTCGTAAGATGTAATTTCAGGTGGAGCATCGATATTTATCACTATTACTTTCCAAGTCCTAGATACAGTTGCATTGCTGTCTGAAATTTTAATTTTGATTTTATATTCAGTACCGATTTCGCTGCCAGAAAGATAGTCAAAATATTTGCTCCAGTTGAGTTCTTGCGTGATATTAGTGTTTTCTAGAGTGTTGTTTTTCACTTCTACGTCACTAAAATACCAATAGTAAGTTAGAGTTAAATTATTTTGATGAAAGATGTTGAATTTAAACTCAACTCTAACGCCTTCTGTTATTGTATATTTTAGATCCGGTGATATATCCGAGATTTCAGGCGCGTTATGCGGAAACGGTTGATTAAGGTAAAGTATAAGCTCTAGAGTATTAGTTATTGGTATAGAAGTTGAATTCCAGAAAGCGCCTTGAGAAGCATTTACATTATAAGGAATAAAGTATGTAGTATTTGTCTGATTTTGAGTGTATTCCTGAACAACTATGTCTTTCACCCAGCCAAATAGATCAGTTATTCTATTTATCATATCAAATGTACAATTAAAATCTCGAACGCTAACGTTCGCCTCTTCTGCAGGAACGCTGTTGTTCCAGAGAACGTTAATGTGCAGATACCAAGAGACGTTGAGAGTGGAGTTGTAGTCGCCAAAGGGAAACTGAACTTTAGATTTATCGAACGTAGTATTGAGACAGTGAAGCATGGAATGCTCAGATAAATATAAATCGTAAAAATTGTTATAGATACTAGAGTTTGTCATAACGTTATTTGAAGAATTGTAGAGAGAGATGCCAGAAGAACTGTTATAAATTACGCAGTTTATTATATCGGTGTTTAGAGAAGAATCTATTTTAATGCCAGCCCATGAGTTGTTATAAATGGCGCAGTTTATGATTTTGGTATTATTTGGGCACGGATAAATGGTTAAATATGTCCAGTAAATATGGATGCCGTAGGGGGAGTTATTATAGATCGTACAATTTGTTATGGTGTTGTTTGAGGAGTAAACAATTTTTATACCATTGTAGCTGTTATTATAAATCGTGCATTTTATTATATTGTTGTAATCCGACGAGGAGGACATATAGATGCCCCACCCGGAGCTGTTGTAGATTGCGCAATTTTCTACAATATTATTTAAAGAAAAAGAAAATTGGATGCCCTGAGAGCCATTGTAAATTACACAGTTTGTTATGATGTTCACCGAAGAAAGTCCAAGATAGATGCCGATGTCAGAGTCGTAGATTGTACAGTTCGTGATTATATTATATGAAGAATATTCAAGATGAAAACCACCAAAAACATTGTAAATTGTACAGTCTATTACGATGTTGTTTATAGAATAGTCCAAAACGATGCCACGACAATTGTTATTTATTGTGCAGTTTGCTATACTGCTATTCATAGCGGAGATAATGTCAACCCCGTCATTGTTGTTATATGAAATAGTAGTGTTTGAAATGGTACTCCAATTGGAGCAGTCTAAGATTATTCCTTTATAATTCCATGAAAGAGTGGAGTTTTCTATGATAGCATTATCTGTATTTACCCAAAGCCCCGCAGAGTCATAAGGGTAGTCGTATCCGCACTCACTCAACTCAGAATCCCTCATCTCAAATTTGCTATCATTGCGCACCCAGAAAAGATAATGATTGTTTGAATTTGTTGAGGTGATGTTTGAGTTGTTGAGAATATACATTTCACCACCGCTCAAAACTTCAATAGCAAGTGAGCCGTTATAGCTACAGTTCATTTTTAGAGTTATATTGCTCAAGGTTAGAGTTCCGTTTTCAGTGATTGTCAGATTATTTTCTTGCACAATTAGATAGTTTTCGTAGCTCAGAGCAGTTGGGACAGGACTTGCTATAGAGAAATAGCTTACAGGCATGACTATCTCTTGGTTTTCTGACATATTATGGCTCTGAGTGTTATTACCAACGACTATACTGTGATTGTTCATTGAGTAATCTCTGCCGGTAATGTTCTCACTATATGCCATGCAAGGAATATATTTCGCCCAGCCTCCTTTATCAGTTGCAAAATTTCCTACTAATTTGCTATGATTATCTCTAACAGCAACGTTAGCATAATGGATTGGCTTTGCATCAGTGTCTATAACTTTAACGTTCAAATACCAAGAAACATTGAGTATAGCGAGAGGCGAGATGATGAACACGCTCGAACTGTTAAATGTAGTATTCACAAGGCTCAGTATTGAGTCGCCCCACAAGTAAATATCGCGATAGCTCAGATTAGAATAATTGCCAGAGATAGTTGAATTTACAATTGCATTGTTTTTAGAAAACTCAACTCTTGTCCCGTTATGTTCATTACCAGAAATATTGCAGCTATCAACGATATTGCTGCTCGAGTGACTAATTATAATCCCATTATAAAAGTTATTGATCATGGAGCAATTAAATATCAAATTATTATCACTGTGGGAGAGACGAATCCCGCCGTAAGCATCATCATAAGAATTGTTGTATAATAGATTTCCAATTAATGTGTTGTTGTCAGAATTATCTAGCCTGATGCCATCGTATTTGTTATTGCGTATTTCGTTACTGATTAATCGATTATTGTGAGAGTAGTCCTCGAGCGATATACCCGTTTCGCTGTTTAATACACTACAGTTTACGATGGTAATATTGCCTGAGCTATCGAGATAGATACCATAATCTTCTGAGCTTACTTTATTGTTTGAAATTGTATTATTATTTGATTGAGAGACGACGATACCATAATCACCTGAAATTCCATCGCCTTTAATAGTATTGTTCAATAAAATATTGTGCGTAGAACTAATATCTAGATAGATGCCCACAGAGATACTCGAACTTATTTGATTGTTAGATATTAGGTTGTTAGTGGAGTAGTAAAGTTCTATACCATCTTGGTTCGAACTTATGTTATTATCGAGAATTAGTCCATCCGAAGATTGATAAAGGAATATCCCATAATAGTTATTTGAAATCAGATTATTTGCTATCACTGTATTATTCGCTTGAATGAATAGTCCTCTATGACTTGGCTCTGTCCAGTTAGCGTACCCGCACCCGTGGAACTCACTATCCCTCATTTCAAATGTGCTATTATTGCGCACCCAGAAAAGATAATGAAACTCTCTCGCAGAAGTTATGTTAGAATTGTTCAAAATGTACATTTCTCCGCCGCTCTGTACTTCAATATAATATTGACCGTTTATTGTGCAGTTCATTATCAGGGTAACATTTCTGAGCGTGAGTTTACCAGTTGAAGTTATTGTGAGATTGCCATCCATAATCTTAGTTAAATTAAACCATGTTATCGCACTATCTATTATTTCGTCTCCGCTTGCCTTCACAATATTCTTCTCATTCTGATTCCAGATATTTTGCTGCGCACTTACTACCAATCCAGCAACGAGCAGTCCCAAAGCCAAATATGCGACCCAAACTCCTTTTGCGCTCATTTTGCCAGTTCACCTTTTTAGAGAAATGATTTGCTATATTAATAATATTTTCACTGCTTTTCAAAAAGACAAAACTTTGACCTACTTTTTCTTTCTCTGAAGAGTTTCTTCTACTACTTCCTTCTCTTCAGCCACATCGTTACAAAAACAACAATAACAGCGATTAAAAGTATAATGAAATGAGCCATCTGAGCTAGAATGTCCCAAAAGCGCTCCAGCTCTGTTTTAGTAACTTCAATTATAAGAGTTGTAGTTTCTGTTTCGCCATAAGCAGTAGCTCTTACTTCAATTAGAATTTTCTGGCCGTGCTTTGCATCACTAGGTATTTTCAAAATTATATCTATTTTACAGGTGTTGTTGGGGGCTGGCGCCAATCCATCTATACGCTCTGTTTCTAAACTAGCATATTCCCAACCCTTAGCCAGAAATAGAGCGACATCTGTAAAATTATTGCCTTTATTAGTTACTTTTAAGCTCTTCGTTATCGTAGCGCCTGGAGAGGCGGTAAGATTAATAACCTTGATGTTTTCGTCAGACCATACCACGTCTATATCATAGTAAGTATTTACAATTGTAATTACAGATTTCGTTTTAGTATGCTCCGGACTAACGATACCTTCTACCTCAATACCCACGTTTATAATTGTTGTATAGCTGCCTGCGCGAGTTCCTTTAGGAGCTGTAACTGTTAAAATTACTTCCTTACGAGTAGCTTTAGAGACTTCTACGTAAGTACTTTCAAGAGTTGCGGTTAAAGGAGGAGTTGCGTTTGCAGTTAGCCTAACCAAATGAGGAATCTCGTCATTAGTTTCTAGAGCGATTGTATATTGCGCTTGATCTTGAGAAACTTTCACATCTACATTCTTAGTATACTCACCCACATCAGGCAGAGATATTCCGAACGCGCGCTTAAGCTCTAGAGTTAAATATTTGAGTGTCTTATTAGTCCAGTTGGCTTTATAATCCAGTGGCGCGTAAACAGATTCTGCAGTAATGTTTAGTGTAGTATTATCTGCACCTGCGGTGGTATTAGCTGTAACGTTAAGTTTAACTGCACTAAAATAGCCTGGTGAGCCATAGGGATTAAGATTTTCTACGATGTCCTTTTCTAAGGTTATATTCCAGACAGCTTTATTAGTATAGTTGAGCACAATTTCAACCGAATCCGGCATAGAGCCTAGATTAATTACAGTAAGCTCGAGCTGGTATAGTCTGTTAACAAGTATGTAATCATACCTTTTCGACCATGTGATATTTATTTCGTAAGGCGCCGCAATATAAGTGAAAATAGTAACTGGCGGCGCATCTGCCTCATGGCCGGGAGTAATCGAGCGTGCATGTAAATCTACTCTGCATTTCCAATCCACGCCTATTGTGGTGTCTGCAGAAGTTACAGTTAAAATAAGATTTTTAGTACTGCCGCCATTGAAATTGTAAACATCATAATACAAACTCCTGCTTGCGTTAGTACTTACGTTACCCACAATAACGCCTCTATCTTTGTCAAAAACAGTTATGTTCCATAAATGACTTCCGCCGGGTATAATTTGTATATCGAAAGATATATTGATAGTAACTGTAGTATCATATGAACCTGTGTTTCTTATAGCTACTGCATAGCTTGCAGACTTGCCTACAAGTATTGTTTCATATGTACGATTTGACCATGAATCCAAAGCGCAGGCAATAAACGTAAAATTAGTGGTTTTGTAAAATGTATGCTGATGAGTTATTACGTTAAGTCTTGCTGTGTAGTTGCCTGCTTTCAGTCTGGAGCTCTCACCAGAATAGTTCCATTTATAGGTGTAATCGCCGGTTGTTATATTTTCCAGTGGCGGAGTAGTATAATGATAGCCTGGGCCATTGATTTCTAATCTTACTTCTTTTAAGTCTTCGTTGTCAAAAGCGTCTTTTATGTTTCCTTTAAATGGTATTTCGGGGGTTGGCGCATAAGGCTTGAATTCAGTACCACCTTCTGTAGTTACAGTGGCTGTTACCGGCGAACAAGGAAATGATACCTGCGATGCGTAATTTTTCTCGTCGTAGTAAAGCGTTACATTATAGTTGTATGCAAGAATTGACGAGGGAACCGCTTTTGAAGAGATTTTTAAAGTTAAGTTAGAATATTTTTTTAATGTAACCTTACCAGTCTTATCGTAAGTAAGATTGACTGTTTTCCAGCCACTCCATTCGATAACGTCTTCAAACCATTCTGTAGCCTCTGCACGCAGCTCTGGATTCTCGAAAGAGAAACTCAACTTCACATCAACAGTTTCGTTTGGATCAGTGTGCGGCGTATGTACTTGTGTAACTTTGATCTCTAGATAAAAACTAACGTTGCAGTAAATTGTGTTCACAGTTAGATCCTCTTTCAACTCAGGAGAGAAAAAAGTTATTGATCCACCATCTTTTAGTGATGCTTTCGCCTCTACGCCTACGGCTGGCGGAGTGGTATTCATTGTATTATTCCTATGAAAATATAGAGCTATTGGTACTTCGCTATCACTTTCCACAACAGCGCCTTTGGCATTTAAAGGAATAAAACTCAGGGACGAGAGCAATATAAGAACAAAGGCTATCACAGCGCTAAGCTTTTTTATTTTCATCTTTATAAGTAAAGATTTTTAACTCAATATATATTTTACTCTCCAAACCTGCGCTGACGATGCTGATAAGCTCTTATTGCTCTAAGAAAATCTATCTTTCTAAGTTCAGGCCAATAAACATCTGCAAAATATAGTTCTGAATAAGCAAGCTGCCAGAGCAGGAAATTAGAGATTCTTTCCTCACCAGAAGTCCTTAAAATCAAATCAGGATCAGGCAAATCTTTAGTATAGAGATAAGAAGATATTAGCTCCTCGTTTATACTGCTTTCATCTAATTTACCAACCTTCACATCATTTGCAATTCCTCTCACAGCCTGCACTATTTCCTCCCTGCCCCCGTAAGCTATTGCTATGTTAAGATAGTAATTCTCGTGCTCTTTTGTCCTATCTTCTGCATATTTTATCGATTCTTGAACTTCTCTAGGCAAAATATCTACTCTGCCAATAGCTTTTATTCTTACTTTGTTTCTGTGTACTCTTTCATCATCGCCAGCCTTTCTGAAACTTTCTGTGAAAAGTTCCAAGAGCGCTTTTAACTCCTCAGCAGTTCTCATAATATTCTCCGTAGAAAGCGCATAAACAGTAACTATCTTTATACCTAGCTCTAAACACCAGTCAAGCACTTCTTCTAGTTTATCCCTGCCCATGACATGTCCTTCAATAGGCTTCAAGCCTAGCTTTTCTGCAAATCTTCTATTTCCGTCCATTATAATAGCTATATGATTAGGAAGAGGATTTGCTAAGATCTCTTCAGTAAGCTTCCTCTCGTAAACTTTAGAGAAACTATCTGACAGTTGCTTCATCAAGTTAATTTTTAGCCCTGTTTTTTTACGTAGTAACTCATCCAACGCTAACTTCTTTTTGTAAGCTTTGTATAGAGTTTCTGAGATACCTTTTATTACGCTAATCTTATTTTCACCGTTTTATTCATATAGTAATGAGAATATTTAAGCCATTCTATCGCCTTTTAAAAGCCATGACTGAGCAGAAGGAATTAACGGAATCGTTTTACGAGCTTAAAGTTGAAGATATTGTTGACAAGCGGTTTTGGATAAAGTATTAGCGATTTTATGAGGTAAAGACCATATTTGGGTTGTAAAGAGTGAAGGCAGCAGAAAAGTTGTAGGTGTAATTACTGAGCATAACGTCCTTAATATTTTCGCACCGAAAGTTTTCCCTCTTATAGATTCGGCATGCCTGACTTGACTTCTGTCTGAAAATGCTGCTTGAGATTGCACTTGCAATTATCGCTGCAAAAGCGTTAGGCTATGCATTTGAAAAGCTCAAGCAGCTGACGGTTATTGGAGAAATACTTGCTGGAATCTTGCTAGGACCGTTTTTACTAACTAGAGTGCTAAACGGCACTATGTCATTGCCGGTTATGATTTAATTTTTCATACCTTTGTTTTTTCGTCTGGATTGGCGCAATAATAGATCTATCTGCGATAAAGGACATAGGCATGCTTGCTATCTTCTTCATACCTTTACTACTTTGCTCGCACCAGTTCTTCTAAAAGCAACTTTTAAACGAGCGTAAAGTTATTTTGGTATTGGAGCGTCTGTAGTCTAGTCTGGTTAGGACTTGAGCTTCCCAAGCTCATAGCCCGGGTTCAAATCCCGGCAGACGCATCTTTCGAGCTATAGTTTATATATCCGCCAGAGAATTTACTCACTGATGGAAAAGGTTAAAGTCAAATGCCATAAATGCGAACATATCATAGAAGTAACATCTAAGAAAAGACCTTTGAAAGTTAAATGCCCTGAGTGTAAAGCTGTTGGTATTTTAAGGGAGCCGCTCCCAAAGCCAGAGCCTAAGCCCGAACCCAAGAAAGAGATAAGAAAGGAAGAAGCCAAGCCAAAGCTTGAAAAAGAGGTAAAGGAAGCTGAGCCCCCTCTTGCTCCATCCAAACCTACTCCTGTTTCTATCCGTTCTAAGCTAAAGAATTTCCTAAAGCAGAGGATAATAAAGCCTATAGTGATACTTCTTGTAGTTGCAATAATTCTCACAAGCGTACAGCTAGCATCGCTTATACCTACTGGCGAAACGAGAATTGTACCGAATGACTTCGGTATACCGCAAGAACTTGAGCTTGCGAAGCAAGAATTTGAAAGTTCGAGTGGCTTAGTAAAAGAGAGGGCAGAGAACTTAGTTAACGAGCTCGACTGGGGTTATGAAAAGAAATCGCCGAAAGAAATAAGTTATAACGTAGGTAGAATAAGTAAGCCAAAGCCTGAATGGTCAAGAATATTTGAAGATATTGAGAATGCAAATATCACTCCAGAAACTACTTATAAACCATGGACCCATACAACAACTGCTGACTTTCGGAATAATTGCTCTTTTAGCGAAAACGTAGATATAGCAAATGATATGATTAGACTGCATACCCTTGCTGCTCAAGGTGTGTTCATTTCTACACCTTTAGATTCAGGGACAGATAATGCAGTTTTGAAAAATGTTGTTTGGCATCCTACAACTCAACCTCACTTATCAGAGATTGTAATCATTGTTGGGGTCTCCTATAACCTTACTCTCGGGATTTGGGTACCAGTTTGGTCTTCCAGAGACGTGATTCCAGAGGCGGTTAAGCAACTATTCCCGGATTTTGAGGAAATTGTTAAGGAAGTTGTCTCAGGAAGATATTTTATGTATGCAGTAGTTTTTTTGGGAGGCGTTGATGATAAACCTCTGCTAGAAGATATTACTATCAACGTTGCAACAGCCACTATAGATAGAAGATATTATGTATTCACTTATTACAATGATATTTTACAAGTTGATAGAGATGGCGTAGCTGGCGGTGCAATACCTCAATTGGGATTTACTCTACATGAAAATAATTCTATAGATGTTGATGGGGATGGCGACGACGACTTTGTTGTTTCGTTAGTATTAACTGGCATAGTGAACGAGCCTTTTAGGGATTGGTGGGAACCACCCACTCACCTGATTGGTGGGTTAAATATCAATATTTATAGAGCTAGAGAGCTTGATAACCTGACGATCTATTTCGTCAAACCCGTAAGTTACGAAAATAAAACTTATATTTGGATAATTGGTTTTTATTTCTATTCTTTACCTGGGACTTTTTCTTTTACCGCAATTTCTGAAAATATTACACTTGAAGCCGTTGCTTTTGCGATGGGCGGGCAGACCATAATTAACGTAACACCACCTTATCAAATAACTTGGAATATGGATATACAAATTTCTGAACTCTCAATTTTTATAGGCTACGCGCAATTTCAGCCTGTGAAAGCTTTAAATTCGTTTGAGGCAAGATTCTCGCCTGGAATAAAATATGGAAATATCTACTATGAAGAAGTTGCTGAAAGAACAGCTCTAACTTGGTCTGGAAGCGAAGAGACAAATATTAGCGCTTGCTACAAAGATGAAAATTTATATGGGGAATTCGAGCTCAGCAACTTACCTTCAAATCTAAATCTATCAATTATAAATCTATCAGCTGAGATTGGGAGGCCGTTCTCTGTCCTTGAATACAACGCCTCAGGCACAGTCTCTAAATTTTCATCTATCTATTACGATTTCAGTGCTGGGCAGATAGCCAAACTAGAGCTTTTAAATTTACCAATAAAGCTTGTGCTGAGAGGTACTTTTACAATTCCACCTAAAGAAGAGCTCAATCCAGACGCCAGTGATACTTTTATCGGTAGAGCTCTAAATTATGTTATTGCAAGGATATCTGCCGCAATGAACAGAGTGCGGAAGGCTTTAAGAAGTATCTCAGAAACATTCTACGCTCCTGATAACGTGTTTCACCTTCAGTCTCCTATAGCTAAACTTGAATTTGCATTTCTAAAGGGTAGTGTTGAGAATAATACTGTAAATGCAGAACAATTACTGCTGTCAGGTAATTATATTGGGTCGCTCAACACTTCAATCCAAGCAGGCTTGACAAATGTTACAGAGCTCAAGCTATCGCTCGGTAGAAATATAACTCTCTTACTAAAAAGGAGCGCCGGTGACGAGGCATTCAAAGCTATTTGCATTTACAAGGGTATAGAAATTTTAGTTGATATTTCTAAGCTTCCATCAGAACTAGCAATTGAAGGTAGCGTTAAAGGGCTGAGTTATATTTTCAAGGAGCCTGTAGAACTTGCTATTATAGCAAAAACTCAAAATTATAATCTAGAAGGATATGTAAAAAATGCGCAGGAAGGTAATTTTACAAGAGAGAATCAAAATGTCAGTTTTGAATTCGGTTCTGAGGTTGAGCTACACTGCGCATTGAGTAAAGGACATTTCTATAAAATGACTGATAACTACCTTTTCGTAAATACTTTTGAGAGTGCGATAGCTCTAAGACTAGAGAAACTTAAATTTTTACGAGCCGGGGAAATCTTTGAGCTAGAGCTCTTCAAAGAATACCCTCTGAAAGTACTTCTCAACGCTAATTACGCTGGAGGAAAAATATTGGTTAAGAACTTAGCTACTAAAATCAATATTTCATTAGCGCGACCTTTAGTTGCGATACCTGAACTTGAGGAGCTGAACTTTTCAAAGCTCGAAGTATTATCTTCCTTTGCTAATGCTCTAGAGCAAGCTACGCATACCTTTGGCAAGTTGTTTGAAGAGCTTATACTTAGCGAGAGCCTAACGTTCTCTTATACTTCTGCTCAAGCCCCAATCATTATTGCTAATCTTAGCGCTGATGAAAACACACTACCTTGGACTCACGGAATAGCATTGAGCGCTACAAAATCATCTTTACACAGTAAAATGTATTTAGAGCTACCTCAAAATGGAACTTTTAGTTTGAACAGGAGCAACGGTCTTGAGCTAAGATATTTATTTGAAAACTGGGTAAGCTCTTTTAACTGGCTTACCGCTAGTTTAGAAAGGGATAATACAAAACTATTTGCGCATCTATTGAATATTACCGAACTGAAAAACGGAAGCGGAGTTATAAAAATAGTTGAAGAAGAGGTTGTGAAAGATGGAGTTGAAGTTACACTAACAGAAACGCTTGAGCAACTAAATTTAAGTATAGAGATTTTAATAGCTAACGTACCTCAGAACTTAAGTTTAACTTTTACTCGTAGGCCTAATCTTACTATGGTTTGGGAAGCAAGCTCTTCCACACCTGCTATCTATCTAAATATTGCAGGAGGAAAAGGAACGCGTAAAAGCTACTTCCTAGCTCATAAACTACCTGAAAAATTTGAGTTCAAAATACTGCCTTCACCGAAATTAGTTGGTGAGACGTTTGCTATCCATAAAGCCTTGCCTGAATTCAATATCAGTGCTTCTGAGAAATTTGATTTTCAGCTAAAGCTAGCAGGCGAGCTTGTTGGGAGAGAGGGAGAGTACAAGCTATACGTAGAAGGGCTGAAGTATTACTCAGTGAGAAGCGAAAGTGATACTGTGCTCATGACAGGCGACGTAGATAAGCTATTGTTCGAGGCTGGTAACGCTACAGTGGGACTAGCAAGAGTGGAGAAATTAGAGCTTTTAGCTGTAGAGCTAACTAGCGTGAGATTTGCTGTTCATTCGCTGTTTGGTAAAATGCCTGTTCTAGAACTAAGTTGTAATGTCAAAGAGCTCCAAATAAATCTCAAAATACTTGTCAGTACGCCAGTAGGCAAGCTAGATAAACTTGCGCTGACAAATTTTGGAGGCTTTTCACTGAGCACGCGCAGGAACTCTATTCGAATAACAGATACCGCAACACATTATATTTTTATAGCGCCTATACTCTCGTTGCTTTTATTCTAAAGCTTTTCAACAACTTCTCTGACTATTCCCAAGCCCTTTTCTATGTTCTCAATTGAATTTGCATAAGAAATTCTTAAATGGCTTTCGCCAGCAGTGCCAAACGCAATTCCAGGAACGCAAATAACGTTTTTTTCAAGTATTTTCAGTGCGAGCTTTTCAGAAGTAATATCTAAGTTATAAGAAGGGAATAGATAGAAAGCGCCCTTGGGCGGCACACAGCGAAAGCCCTTCATATCATTGATGATTTTTATAGCTGTATCGCGCCTTTTTCTAAATTCTGATACCATTTTTTTAACGCATTCCTGTGAACTTTTAAGTGCTGTAAGCGCTGCATACTGAGTAGGTGTAGGCGGACATGCCACTGTATAGTAATGCATTTTCAATATTTCATTAACAAATTCTTTTTTAGCGGCTAAATAGCCAAGCCTCCAGCCTGTCAAAGCATAAGTTTTGGAAAATGAATTTATGTGCACTACATTATCGTAATTTCCTAGAAAAGAGAAATGCTCGCAGTCGTAGATTATTTCGTCGTAAACCTCATCTGAAAATATAATTAAGTCATTATCTTCTGCAAATTCTATTATTTCTTTTACTTTCTCTTTGCTAAAAACACTTCCTGTGGGATTAGAAGGCGAGTTCACAATAATAGCCTTGGTTTTTTTACTAACCTTAAAATTAGCTACGTTAGGCATGAAATCCTCTTTCAGTCTATAAAAAACAGGTTTGCCGCCTGCAAGTGAAACTTCAGTTGGATATAGCGGAAAGCCTGGGTTGGGAACTAAAACCTCATCGCCTTTTTCAATAAAAGTGAGCATAGCTGCATGCAGAGCTTCGGTAGCGCCTGCAGTAATAATTATTTCATCGTGAGTAATATCTGACTTGTATTTTTTTAGCCTTTCTGCAACCGCTTCCCTTAACTGATAAATACCTGCAGTAGGACCGTATTTATTAAAACCATCTGCCAGAGCTTTTTCTAGCGCTTCTTTTATGTGTTGAGCAGGTTGAAAATCGGGCTCGCCAAGTCCTAGATTAATTGCTCCTTCGCCTGCAAGCTCGAACATTTTTCTTATACCAGTAACTTCTATACTTTTCATTCTTTTCGCGAACATTCAGAAAATAGAATAGCAGTAGTAAAATTAAAAACCTTCGGAGCGCATTAACAAAGCATGCTCTCTTTAGAAGAAGGTATAAAGGCAGTGAAGCTTGCACGAGAAACGATTGAAAGATATGTGAAAGGCGAGCCAAAAATCACAGAAAAGTTATCAGCTAAATTCGATCAAAAATTAGGCGTGTTCGTTACTATCAATACATATCCTGAGAAAGAGCTACGTGGATGTATAGGTTATCTAGAACCTAGTTTAGAACTAGCAAATGCGATAATAGAGAGTGCTCAGAACGCATGTAACGACCCTAGATTTGAGCCTTTAACTGAGCAAGAAATTGATAAAATAGTTGTAGAATTAAGTATTTTAACACACCCTGAGCTAATTGAAGTCAGACATCCTCTTGAATACAAAGAGAAGATTAAGATTGGCGTTGACGGACTAATTGCAGAGAAAGCTCTTTTTAGAGGTATTTTGCTACCGCAAGTTCCTGTCGAGTGGAAGTGGGATGAAGAAGATTTTCTTACACATGTGTGTATGAAAGCAGGCTTACCACCAGATGCTTGGCTGAGTAAAGACATCAAAATTTATAAATTCCAAGCTCAGATATTTTCAGAGGTCTCGCCTAGAGGGAAAATAGTTGAAAGGAAACTTGTTGAGGAATAATTATGAGCTATCTTGTAATAGAAGGTAATCTCTGGCTTGGTGGCGAGTACGAGTTAATGAAGTGCTGCGTTGGAATTGAAAACGGTAGAATTGTAGAAATAAAAAAAGTGCTTAAGGGAGAAAAAAACTTAGATTTCGGCTCTAAACTTATTTTACCTTCAGGTGTAGATGTTCATGTGCATTTTCGCGAGCCTGGTTTAGAGCATAAAGAAGATTTTTTCACAGGAAGTTTAGCAGCTTGCTTCGGAGGTGTAAGCTATGTGGCAGATATGCCTAATACAATACCTAAAGTAGATTCTGTAGAAAGATTTCAAAATAAGTTAAGAATTGTAAAAAATAAGTCGTGTATTGATTTCGGGTTATACGCTAGCGCAGTGAGCAAAGAGCTAAAAAAACTTGCTAAATTAGCTACCGGCTTTAAAATCTACCTGCCTGAAATTGATTTCTCAGTTTACGAAGAAACTCTAAAATTGATAGAAAAAGAAAATATTTCTAAGCCTTTGCTGGTCCATGCAGAAGATAAAAATTTCATTAAACAAGGGCATGCAAAAAACTTGAATGAGCACATGAAGCTTAGTTGGAAAGCTGAACCAGAAGCTATAAAAAAATTATCTTCCTTTACCAAAAGACCTCTACATATATGCCATGTTTCTGCAAAGGAATCGCTCCCTTATCTAGAAAATAAAAATTTTAGTTCTGAAGTTGCACTTCATTATTTATTGCTAAATTCAAACTCAAAACTGAAGATAGAAGGCTTAGGTAAGGTTGTACCTCCTCTTAGAACTAAGGAAGACAGCAACGCACTCTGGCAAGCGCTAAAAGCAAATGAAATAGATATTATTGCAAGTGATCATGCTCCGCATACACTTGAAGAGAAAAAAGATTTTTCAGAAGCTCCGCCAGGCATGCCTGGCGTAGAAACAACCTACCCTTTGCTTCTGAATTTGGTGAGAGAGCAAAAAATATCTTTAGCAAGAGCTGTAGAATTGTTTTGTGAAAAGCCTGCCTCGTTCCTCAAATTGAAAAAAGGTAAAATTGCTAAAGGCTATGACGCAGATTTGATACTAGTTGACTTAAATGAAGTGCAAAAAATCAAAAGCTCTAAGCTACATTCTAAATGCCAATGGAGCGCGTTTGAAAATTTTTCAGTGGTATTTCCGCTATGGGTATTTATAAGAGGCACACCTATAATTGAGAATTTAGAGTTCGTTGGCGAAAAAGGCTATGGCAAGTTTATAAGTAATGAATAAAAAATTAAAATGCTAGAACTGACACCGCATCTAATAATATTTATCATCTCAATGATGCCTTTCGCAGAGCTCAGAGTAGCAATTCTAATGGGACTTCTCTATAACCTACCGCTGTGGCAAGTTTTTTCAATTTCCGTGCTCGGCAATATTTTACCAGTACCTTTCATCATATTATTTTTTAGTTATATAGAAATATTACTGCGCAGATACAAGCGCTGGGATAGAGTTCTTACAAGGCTTTTCGACCGTACAAGGAGGAGAGCAAACCCAAAAATCCAGAAATATAAAACTCTAGGGCTTATAGCTTTCGTAGCTATCCCATCACCATTTACAGGCGCTTGGACCGGCTCCTTAATAGCTTATCTTTTCGGACTTAAACTTACAAAGGCTATATTAACTATCTCAATAGGTGTAATTATTGCAGGCTTGCTCGTAACACTGCTTTGCTTGACAGGAACTGTGTGGCTAACTTCCTAAAAGAGTAAGTAAATTTAAATAACGAGTCTGAGTTATACAATATTATGATACTCTTAAGAAACTGCTCTTGGGTAGTGACTCAAAATGCAAATCGTGAAATTCTGCGCAACGTCGACATTTCTATAGAAGACGATAGAATCGCTGGGATTGGCTGTAACTTAACCACCAAGGACTATATAATTGATTGCAGTGATAAAATAGTGCTGCCAGGCTTGATTAATTCTCACACCCATTTACCAATGACTCTTTTCAGAGGTTATGCTGATGATCTTTTACTACAAGAATGGCTTGAAGATAAGATATGGCCTTTAGAATCAAATCTAACTGAAAAACATGTTTATCGCGGTGCTGTGCTAGGAATGCTAGAGCTCGTCAAAGCTGGAATTACAACTTTCCACGATATGTATTTTTTCGGCACCGCTGTTAAGCGTGCAGCTGAAGAAAGTGGGGTGAGAACTTTCTTCGCTCAAGCTATTGTCGATTTTCCAACTGCTGAGTTTAGGAATTCATCAGGAGCTTTCAGAGCATTTGAAAATTTAGCGAAAAGTAGCTCTGAGCTATTTACCCCAACAGTAGGAACGCATTCTCAATACACCTGCTCTACAGAAACTTTACTAAAAGCGAAAGAGCTGGCGAGAAAATACGAAACTTTGCTACATATCCATGTAGCTGAGACAAGAAAAGAAGTTTACGAATCGTTAGAAGAGCATGGCAGAAGACCTGTTGAATATCTCAACGAAATTGGTTTTTTAGATAAAAATGTAGTTGCAGTCCATTTAGGTTGGATAACTAAAGAAGAGATTTCGATATTAAGCAAGACGGGCGCTAAGGCAGTGCACTGCCCTGTCTCTAATATGAAATTAGGCGTTGGTGGCGTAGCGCCACTTGCTGAGATGTTTGATAACAGCGTAGCTGTTGCTTTGGGAACTGATAGCCCAGTCTCAAATAATAGCTTGGATTTATTTGAAGAAATGAAAGTAGCTGCTCTGTTACAGAAAATGCATAGATGGGACCCTAGAGTAATACCAGCGCAAATAGCGCTGGATATGGCAACTATAAACGGTGCTAAAGCGCTTGGAGTAGAGCATTTATTAGGCTCAGTCGAAGTAGGTAAAAAAGCAGACTTGATATTATTGGAGCTGACGAGCCCCCATTTAACGCCGTGCCATGATATTGTCTCTAATCTAGTATATTCTGCAAAAAGCTCTGATGTAGCTACAACTATAGTTAATGGCAAAATATTAATGGAAGATTATGAAGTTAAAACTCTAAACGAGCTGGAAATCTTAGCAAAAGCTTCTGAATCAGCTCTCGAGTTAGTTAGTAAATTAGAAAAATGAAGCTTGGGGTACTGACTTCGGGAGGCAAAGATTCCTTATACGCTGCCTATATTATGCATTCTCAAGGCTTTGAGTTAAAGTACCTTATCACACTACTGCCAGAGAATCCCTACAGCTATATGTTCCATTACTATAATGCTAAGCTGACGGAATTTCAAGCTTGCTCTATTGGAATTCCATTAATTCAAAAATCCACTAAAGGTGAGAAAGAAGAAGAATTAAAAGATTTAGCTGAGCTAATCAAATCGGTAAAGGATGAGCTTGACGGAATAGTTACAGGAGCTATAGCCTCAGAATACCAGAAGCAGAGAATAGATTTTATTTGCGAAGAGCTTAGCTTACGTTCTTTTGCGCCATTATGGCACAAAGACCAAGAAATGCTGTTAGAGGATATGCTGAGCGCTGGCTTCGAAATAATCGTTACAGCAGTCTCCGCCTATGGATTAGATGAAAGCTTGCTCGGCAGGAAAATCGATAAGAAACTTGTTGAAGATTTAAAAGCTGTTAACAAAAAATATAAAATTCAACTAGCTGGCGAAGGCGGCGAATACGAAACTTTCGTTCTAAATATGCCATTGTTCAAATACAAATTAGAAGTTAGCAAAGCTAGAAAAGAGTGGTCTGGGAGTTCAGGCGCTTGTATAATTGAAGAATTAGAAACAAAAAAATAATAGGGGCTGGGCAATAAACGCTTTCCCAGAGCCCGCCTTAGGGCGCTATATATCTGGGAAGCGCAATTACGAACTCTGGTTAGGATTTTGGAGTATTTAAAGCTTAGGTGAACCCGGCTAGAAAAATGGCGAGTGCTCTTAGAGCTCCTCAGCGACGTGAAAGCCACTCGCCACAAGATGTCTAGTGCTATCTAGCTAATCTCTTTAATTCTTCTTCCAGTTTCTCTTCCAGAACGCTTCCAGGAATATCAGTTAAGTAAATATGACTTGTCAAACCTTCTTTTGTAGCAGATTTCTTAGTGTCTATAAAGCCGTGCTCTTTTAGTTTCTCGCGCATTCTCAGTAACGTTCTAGAGCTTAACTTTTCTAGATTATATTCTTCGCACACAACAAGATATAGATTATCAACTTCACCGCTTGTAGCGTAAGGCTCTTCTTTGACTTTTAGCTTTCTTGCTACAGCCAGCAAGTATGCTTTTTCTTGGTCACTTAGTTCTCTGAGCTTATCATAACTATAAAAAGGATATATTTCTGCCTGCGTAGCTCTAACGCACTCCGGAGTTATCTTGTCAAGATAATTATTTATTGCATACCAGCCTGCGCCTCTAAGCAATTCTACTGCAATTCTAGCGCTCCCCTGCTTAGCTGCTAGTTTTGCAATTAGGTCTATAGAAGCACTTGTAATGCTTTTTGGATAAAATGCTAGCTCGACTCTTTGCTTGATAATATCTATAAGCTGCTTCTCTGTGTAAATGTTCAAATTTATTCTATTCATTACTCTAAACGTATCCTGAGTTGCAATATCTAAGTAATGAAGAATATCGTAAACAGCTATGAGAATTACAGAAATATTGCATTTTGCAATCTCCTTTGCCCTGCCAATAAGATACAGAAAATCTTTCTCTTTGGTTGCTAAAATGTTTGCTTCGTCAAGAACAAGCAGCAAATGCGCTTCGCGCTCTTTTAAAATTTTAACTAAAGCCTTAAAATTTTCGTGCATAGAGAAACCTTTGCCTCTCGCTCGCGCTTCTTTATCAAATTCAGCTATAGTCTCTGTAATTGCACTTACACCGCTCGGCACAACTCTGCAATTTAAGTAAACTGGTTTTACATGCGCTTTCTCAGCTACAATTTTGCTAAATAGTTTTGCAACCGCTGTTTTGCCTGTTCCGGGAGCGCCTGTAATTTCTGCCTTGCATGGAATATTTTTTTCGAGCATCGGCGCGAACGTTTTCTTAAGGCTCTCAAGCTCTTCTTCACGATGAGGCAACTCGTCAGGCACGTAATAGTCAACGAAAAGTTTTGATTCGTCTTTGAAGGAGAAGGGCATACAGAGGAAAAGTAGTTGTGGGATTATAAATGTAATGTGTGAACTGCGTTGAACGAGATCGCTTTTTAGACGGGCTCACGGGGATTTTCGAGACATAGCCTTGAAAATGAGTTGAGGCGTGAAGCGCCTCAACGCCAATCGAACCCCGACTTCCAGGTCTCTCCAGGAAAAAGAAAAGAACTTTCGTTAGTTACTACGCAATTAGTACTAGTAATTGCGTAGCAATCTTCGTATTATTAAGGGATTACGAAGTAATCCCTTGTTTCTCTTTTCTTCCCGCCAGTCGCTTTCTTTTCTCTTTTTAAGAGAAAAGAAAGGGCTGGTCCGAAGCCTGGTAGGCTATCCTTTACCTCATGAGCCCGCGTAAGCAGAGGCGAATGATAAGAGGAAAAACGAAGTTTTTCCTTGATAGCTAAATCGCGATAGCTAAATAAACGTTCCAGTATATTATAGTTTTTAGAATGTGCCAATTCGTAGAAAGATTATTCCCGGCAATAGAAATTAAATTCAAAGACGATAAGAGGCTCAAGCAAAGGTTTAATGTTCTAATGAAAAAAGATAATAATTACAGAATAGGTTCTGTGAATCTAGAGCCTAGTGAAGAGTTTTTGGATGTAATTTTTCAAGAAATAGCGCTTATCGCAGAAGAAACAATTAAGAATTCAAAATGTGAAGTACAAAGATTTGTATTAGAGGAAGGCGAAAATGTAGATTTAGGAGTTAAGCAGGCAGATATCCTTAAAGGGCTGATTTACGAAATTTATTGCTATGATTGTAGCTCAGTGATTTTTCTGAGAATCCTTGCCGAAAGAGCCCTTTTCATTGACAAAAAATGGCTCTCCTTAGATTGCGATGAAATAAAAAATACATTGTGGTTTAGAGAGTGAGATAAATGGTAAAAGCTGTGTTTTTTGATTTTGGCGGTACTCTTATGAGCACCGAGAGTGATAGGAAAGCTCATTGGAAACTAATGAAAGCCGTAAAACGGAGATACAATCTTAGAGCGCCAATAAAAGAGCTAGTAGAAAAATACGAATACTGCACCCATACTTACCCAAACCCTTTAAAGTATGAGCAATCGCATGGCTTGAAGAACATAAATAACGCATTCTCACAAATATTAAAAGAAGAAAATAAAATTCCTGACTACGATTGGTTTTGGGAAGAGTATCTCAAAGCTCATTTGAAAAACGTACGGCTTAACAAACGTGCAAGAGTTATATTAAGAAATATAAAAGCTAAAAAACTTCATTTGGGGCTTATATCAGATGTAGATAATGCCTATCTTCACGAGCAATTAAAAGCGCTAAAAATACTGAAATTTTTTGATTCTATAACTACTTCTGAAGAAGTTGGGGTTAGAAAACCTTCCAAGAAAATTTTTAAAATTGCACTTAAGAAAGCAAAATGTGAGCCTCGAAATGCGCTTTATATTGGCGATTCGATTGAGCGCGATATTTTAGGCGCAAGAGCTGTCGGTATGATCCCAATATTATTTTCCAGCAACTTGAGCTCTAGCTCATTAAAAAGCCCAATAATAAAAATAAATTCACTGTTAGAGCTACGAAATATAGTTTCTGTACAAACCTGCAAGTTCCATGGATTAAAACCTTTCTAATTTATCTTCAAAATGTCTTTGGATATAGTATTTAAAATCGAGGTACTGTTTTATCACTTCTAAACACTTATAAGCCGACAATCTCATCGAATTGAATTTAATTCTGTTCTTAACTGGATTGATTTCTTAGTATATCAAAATTCTGCCCACGCATGCTTCAAACAAATGGGCGCAGTGGAGTGATAGTCCAGAAGTTGGAGTTGAAGGGGGGAACAGATTGCGGAGGTCAACCTAGGCAAACAATAATAGGGTTTTAAATTCTAGAAACGACAATTGGTAACCCCCAGCAAGATTCTTTTCGGAGAGTCCATTTCCATAACAAAATTTAATAAAACAAAAGTTAATCCACCAATTAATATTTCAGAATAGAAGGCGCCGCATGTTTATCCTGAGTCTCTTGATTATCCTCATTGCCGTGGGATTGGGGAGAATATTGTCAAGAGCAATAAAACAGCCGGTAATTCTTGGTGAAATAATTTTGGGCATGATTCTTGGGAACCTAGGCTATCTCGTTTTGGTAGGTCCTATACCTCAGCTTGTAGATATCCAAAGCCTGCAGAGCCTTATTTTCACCGAAGATGACCTAAAGATAATGTCTCATCTTGCAGATATCGGCATAATCCTATTACTATTTTCTACGGGCTTGGCAATAAATTTTGAAGAATTTAAAAGGCTTGAAATTGCTTCAAGCGTTGTCGCTTCCTTAGGCGTGATCTTTCCATTTCTACTCGGTTATTTGGTGGCAATCTTTTTTGGTTTTTCTACTATCATCGCGCTATATCTAGGCGTTAGTCTAGTGGCGACATCGGTTGGAGTCAACGCCTCAATTCTTACAGAATTGAAAATGTTAAGAACTAGGCTTGGCACGTTGATTATGGGCGCAGCAGTGGTAGATGATGTGATAGGCGTAGTAATGATAAGCGCTCTTGTGGGTATCGTGGTAACTGGTACTATACCTCTAGCAAGAATATCTCTACTTGTTGTTTTTGTTGTACTATTTTTCCTGATAGCTCTTACTTTGGGAATAAAAGGGTTTAGAAAATTCTCAGAAAAAATACATCTAGGAAAGGAAAGCGTTCTGTTGTTGGGCTTAATCGTGGTTTTACTCTTCGGGCTGATAACAGAAGAAATTGGGCTGGCATCTATTGTTGGCGCTTTTGTGGCAGGCTTGGTTGTTGGACAGTCCCGCTTGGCTGCTGAGGTTAGAGAACACGTATCGTTGATCGGTGGTGCTTTTTTCATACCTATCTTTTTTGTTTTCATGGGTACGAAGTTCGATGTTCGCGCATTCTTAACCATCGGGCTATTCGCAGTCGTTCTTCTAATTGTCGCAATAATCGGTAAGATTGTAGGTTGTGGTGGTGGCGCTAAGATATCTAAATTTAGCGGGCGCGAGTCCTTTGCTGTTGGTATTGCCATGATACCAAGAGCGGGCGTAGAACTAATATTGCTCAAATTTGCATTGGACTATAAGATTATAGGCTCGAATATAGCATCCGCTATACTTATCATGATTATCGTTACCACTCTTATCACACCTCCTTTATTAGTTAAAGCCCTGAAAATGATTAGAAAAGAAAAGAAAGAGAAGGAGAAGGTTTAATACATAAAAAGTCGGTAGAGGGGAAGTATATGCATGAAGAAAAAGTGGTTGTGCCCGAGTTCTACAAATTTACGGTAGAAGAAATTATGGACAAGCGTTTGTGGGACCTGCCTTTAATTGAAAAGGATACAGATGTGGAGCACGTGTTAGCTGTTTTGAGCGGGAAGAGCCACGTTTGGGTTGTCGAAAGTAAGGAAACTAAAAAATTGGTTGGCGTGATAACGGAACACGATATTCTGTCAATTCTCGCGCCTAAGAAGCTGCCATCTTATGTTTTCGGCATACCTGATGTTAGAACCCTGCACGAAGCAACTGCAGGTAGCATAATGTCAAAGAAGCTTATCAAATGCGCCCCAAAAACTACAATTAAAGCTGCACTGGATTTGATGTCAAGATACGGCGTGAGGCGCCTGCCAGTAACGGAGAATGACGTTATCATAGGCGAGATCACACTTCATCACATAATAGCAAGATATCATATTTTTGTTCAGTCTATAAAGAAACAGGAAAAAATAGAAAGAAAGTAGTAGGTAAAATTGGGCTGTTGGTTGGCTCTTAGTTTATCACTATTTACTCCAAACACCTACATTCACTCCACGTATTTAACCCCCGTCACCCCTGATGGCTCCCTTTTTGTTACATCAATATGATTATGAGTACTTAATTTTCACCTCCATTTTCTTCTCGGTTTTGGTATATGTCCCATTTTTAAGTAGCCTCCAGATCGTTTTAATGAAGGAACAAGTCCTGCATCAGAACATAATTTCTTTGAGTTAGCAAATCTTTCTATTTCTCCAATCTGTGCAGAGATAAAAAACTTTTTCCGTTTCAAATTCATTATCACACGGTGAGGTTTGATGGGAGAAGGCTGGGGCTTTGGGAAGGTGATTTTGTTTAACGAGCATTTTGTAAAGGAGACTTATGAGAAACTGAACACAGGTAAAGATCCGAATATTGTGGTTCTTGGTTGTCCGCACGCTTCATTAAGAGAAATATCTGTTTTAGCTGAGAAGCTAAAAGGGAAAAAAACCGAAGAAACCATTATGGATTTGCACCTCAAGGGTTATGAAGGAATGCGCTAACAGAATGGGTTATACGAAGATTGTAGAAAATGCCGGGAGTAAAATAGTTGCAGATACTTGCATGGTTGTTTCACCTATTGAAAGAATAGGCTACAAAACCACAGGTGTCAATTCAGGCAAGGCTGCAAATTATCTGCCTAGTTTTTGCAAGCAGAAGGTTGTTTTCAAAAATATTGATGAGCTGATAGCGAGGTTATTATGAGAGGGAGAACAATCTGTCCAGGAAAAGCAGAAGGTGAAGCGCTCGTTTCAAAAGAGCCTCTTGGTTTTTACGGCGGGATAGATGCAAAGACAGGTACCGTGAATAGAAAAGTGGCACGAGCTCGAGGGCAAATGTGTTAAGGATAAGATACTGGTGTTCCCATGCGGTAAGGGCTCTACAGCAGGCTCTTATGCGATCTACGGCTTGAAAAAGAATGGTGTAGCGCCGAGAGCGATTATAAATGAAGAAACCGAAACTATCGTTGCTACCGGTGTGATCCTACCAGGCATACCATGTGTTGATAAAATTAAAATAGAGCAGATTAAAACGGGCGATAAGCTGGTTGTGGATGCGGAGAAGGGAATTGTGGAACGAGTATAGGGGATACGTGTTTTACTCCATTGCCACGATAAGTTTACTTTTACCACCGGGTCGAATGGTGACACTTGTACCATCCTTTGCACCAACGAACTCAGCAATTGCTTTCGGTATTCGGATAATGAGCGAGTTCCCGGACCTTGAGATCTTTGTTTTTCGCTCCAGACCCCGTATTCCTATCTCTTTTGCCTTCTTTTCTATTTTATTCATAGCATTCTCTGTAAAGAAAGCCTCGCCGCATTGGTTGCATACATCCGCCTCGAACTTACCAAGATACAAATCCTCATACAAGTAGTCAATTTTTTTTTGATACAAGTTTTCCTTTTTGGCGGATAGGACATTCCATCTTATTCCCTCCAATAGGTCGTTATCACAAAATACAAGCAGGGCAATTTCTTCCATACAACCTCAAGTTTTTTGTATCTTGATATTATTCTATTCCATTTCACTGTCTTAGCACCTTTTAGTATAGTCTCTCGCAACTCTTTTGTAGAGATTCCTCTTTGTACGATTCTATACTCTCCACGTACTGAACCTCTAATAGAGCATTCCTTCACTTAGATATACATGGATATACAAGTATATAATTTCTAAATTGTCAAATAAGGGCGCAAAATTGCTCAGCATAGTCGCAAATATTATATACAACTGAGCACAATAAATTGACTGTGCATAAATTTGTAATTGTACTGGCTGTTTTAAGTTCTATAGTTGTCAGTAATATTACTCTCGTAGCTCTGAGTAGTTCTAACAGACTAACAACCTGGGAAGATCCTGTGAATTTGTCTAATAATACAGTCAGCTCAATGCATCCTGCAGCAGCAAGCTGGAAAAATTATGTTCATGTAGTTTGGGAAGATGCTCAGGGCATTAGGTATAATAGAAGTAGCTCTTCGGGATGCGTATGGGAAGAGGTAAATATACCTGCCTCTTCCTTGGGTCGTTCGCCAGCAATTGCTGTATGGCAAAATTATGTGCATATTGTTTGGGTCAAAGGCAATTTTATATATTATCTGAGAAGTAGTACGAATGGCTCTAGCTGGGATTTCTATCCTAAGACGATAATTTCAGCATATTGCTCTGAAGTAAGAATTGCGCTTAACGAAACCGAGCTGTACATAGTATGGCACGATCAGTGCTATATTCGCCTTGCTAACAGCAGCGATAACGGCGATAATTGGTCTCCTGCCTATACTATTGCCTATGGTTATTATATTAAGAACCCTGCAATAGCATGCTGGAACGATAGTGTTTATGTCGCCTGGCAAGAATCTGAAGATTTGTATACTTGGGATATATATTGTAGTTTTAGTACCGATAAAGGCTTGAGCTGGACTGAAAGAAGAGTAACTAACACTTTAAGCTGTTCAGAAAAGCCAGCAATTGCAGCAAATGAAACCGATGCTTGGATAGTATGGCAAGATAACAGAGATGGTAATTGGGAGATTTACTGGGCTAATTTAACTGCGTTAGAGCAAAAAAAGCTTACAACTACTAGCGGCGATTCTAAAAACCCGGCAATTGCAGTAAACGATACAGGTATTTATGTAGTATGGTCTGATAGTACACCAGGTAATTTTGAAATCTATCTTGGAGTGAGTTATAATGGCATTACATGGGACTGCGAAAGAGTAACATATACTAATATTTGCGTGTCAGATTGCCCCACGCTCTGTCTTGATAACACTACTAACATATTCTGGCATGATAATCTTGACGGAGATTTCGATATTTATTATACTAGACCTGAGAAAGAGCGTTATCAACTAAAGCTCGAATGCGAAATTAATTCTAAAGAGTTAAATTTTAACTCCTCTGTTAATTACACTATTATTTTAAAAAATCTAGGTAGCAGAGTTGATAATATAGAGCTGAGATGGGAGTTCTCTAATCAGCAGGTTGATACCCTCAACTGGAGTGCTTCCCTAAACTTAACAGCTCTAATTTTAGAGCCGAGAAAGGATGCAACTGTGAATTTAACAGTTACTGCTAGTACCCCAGATATTAACTCTAAAGCTTATATTTTAGTAATAGCCCACTCTAATTATGGCAATATCGAGGATTCTATAGAGACAGTTACAAGTATTATTCCGATCTACAATCTGGCTTTAGAATGTGAGTATAGTAGCAGTATTGTAGAAGCGGGTGGAATAGCTTATTACACTATATCGGTTCAGAATAGAGGAAATCGCAGAGATAATGTCTACCTTCTGGATTTAATTCAGGTAAGTGTGCCATTCGGCTGGGATTCATCACTTAGCGATTACGAACTGGTATTAGAGCATAGCGAAACTAAATATTTTTACCTTTGCGTTAAAGCACCTGAAGCTGATAAAGGAATTGCAGAGGTAAAAGTAAGAGCGCTTTCTAAATACGACAGTACCAAAAGAGATTACGTTACAACCTACACTGGGATCAAGAATTTTACAATAGATTTGTCTTGTGATGAAGCTACTAAATACGCAGTCCCTGGTGCCACTCTAAACTATACAATTAACGTTTGGAACCTAGTTGGAAGCGGCGAAATCAACTTTGAACTTAATACTACCTTATGGAACGCTTCCCTATCTGAAGATAGAATTTATTTAGCCACAGGAGCTAAGTCTCTAATTTATCTATACCTAAAAGTACCTGAAAATGCAATTAGTGGCGAGTGTTTGAAAGTCAATTTAACTTCAAAGCTAGAAAACTACACTGGCAATATTATTTTGACTGCAATAGTAGCTCCAATTTATAATATTACTGCAATTTATAACAAGACTTTTGTTATAGAGCCTGGCAAAAACGAAAGTTTAAATTTGGGCTTCAAAAATAATGGTAACGTAGAAAATTTACTTAAATTCAAGCTATTAGCAAAGCCACCTAACTGGGAAGTTAGTCTTTCATACTTGAATTTCTCAATACTTCCTAACGAGCTAAAATATTTGGAAATATTGATTTTCGCTCCAAGAGCAGCGTCTGCTGAGGAGGAATATTATTTAGAACTTAACGTTAGCGCCAAAAATGTTAGTTTTATATTGAATATTACAATTGAAGTGGCTCAATATTATGATTTTAATATTGCATGTGAAAAGCCGGTAGTAGCGGGAGCACCAAACACAACAGTAAAGTACAATATTGAAGTGGAAAATTTAGGTAATGGAAAAGATATTATTTTGTTAATAAGCAATTTTGGATGGTTAGAGAATACAAGCTCAGTGTTAAATTTAAGCGAGCGTAAAAATATTTCTGTACGAGTACATATACCTTTTAAGATAGATAATTTTAGCTATGAGTTTGAGCTTTTAATACAATCTTGCGGCAATAATAGTTTAGTCAAAAAAATTACTCTTAAACTAATACTGCTACTACCTGATTTTAAATTTGCAGATATAAAAATTTCTAATTTAAATCCTAAGGCTGGTGAAGAGGTGAGAATAAGGGTAGGTATAACTAACGAAGGTAATATTACAATGCAAAATGTGCTGGTATCGTTATATGAAAATGATGCTCTTTTTAAGAGTGAAGAAATTTCAGTATTAATGGCGAATGAAGTCGTCTACCTATGGTTTACATGGTATGCTAAACCAGGAAGTTATATATTAAGAATAGAGCTCGATCCCGAAAACAGGTTCCCAGAGCTTAACGAAGACAATAACGTTTTCATTCAAAAATTCGAAGTCAGCTTTATAGAGTTTTGGAATATATATCTATACATAGTAGTAGCAATTGCTGTAGCGATAACTATAACTTTAGGATTGAGGGAGCTAAGGAGAAGGAGTAAAAAGCGCCGAGCCACATACATTTATAGTTTGAAAAAGCAATTAATGAAAAAGCAATTAATAAAATAGCTATGAAGAAGCTAATACTTGCAATTCTCGCGCTTATCGCCATACTGTTTTTGATCCATTTTTTTCAGTTTTATCCTTTAAGGTATGCGCAACATGTATTTGAAGGCAAAGAGGAGCAAATACCACTTATAGATACAGATGAAGATGGACTACCTGATATAAAAGAGCTCGGCTATCCACCCGGCTTTCCTGCAACTAACTACACTAATCCGGATACTGACGGAGACGGTATTCCAGATGGGTGGGAAGTAAAATATCGATTATGGTTCGATATGGCTGAAGACAAATACCAGCCTGCAGACCCAAATCGTGCAGACTCTAATTGCGATATTGACAGCGATGGCCTTACAAATCTTCAAGAATATCTAGCTGACACGAATCCTGGTAATAACGATACTGATAGCGATGGCATGCTTGATGGCTGGGAAGTATTCTATGGACTAAACCCACTGGCTAATGACTCTTCTTTAGATTTGGATGACGATGGGTTATCAAACTTAGAAGAATATTTAGCAGGCACAAATCCTAAAAATAACGATACAGATAACGATGGTCTTGGCGACTACGACGAGATTTACATTTATAAAACAAATCCCACAAACCCAGATACTGATAGCGATGGCATGCCTGACGGCTGGGAAGTTTACTATTTACTAGACCCGCTTAGAGACGATTCAAGCGAAGATCCTGACAATGATGGTTACGATTTTGATAGGAATGGAGCAATCGACCAAGATGAAAAATTCACAAATCTAGAAGAATATTTAGCAGGCACAAATCCTCGCAATCCCGACAGCGATAGCGATGGCATGCCTGACGGCTGGGAAGTTTTTTACAGACTAAATCCCCTTGCAAACGATACCTATAGTGACGAGGATTTGGATAATTTAACTAACTTAGAAGAATACTTAGCACTCACAGATCCGAGACTAAACGATACTGATTACGACGGCCTTATAGATGGCGATGAGGTAAAACTTTACAATACATCTCCAATTAATCCAGATACTGATGGAGATGGACTAAACGATTACCAAGAAGTATTTCTGAAATTAGTGTTTCCTGAACTCTACAAACTTTACAATATTAGTTTTACGAATCCTTGCGCTAAAGATACTGATAACGATGGATTGACTGACTACGAAGAAGTATTTTTAAGAAGTTGTTTTAGAGCGCTAGTTTGGCGCTACCCAGATATTAAACCCACAAACCCATGTAATTACGATAGCGATAACGATGCGCTTTTGGATGGCGATGAGGTCAAAGCATGGCTCACTCATCCTAACAACTGGGATACTGATAGTGATGGTATGCCTGACGGCTGGGAAGTAAAATATGCAGTTTACAAAATTGATTTCTATTACTGGAATATCGACCCTAGAAGAAATGACAGTGCCGGCGATAGCGATAGCGATGCACTAACTAATTTTCAAGAATATTTGTTTAATATTCCTAATAACTGGAGTGTTTCAATGAATGGCGTTTGGTGGAACGGCACAAATCCAATAAATTGGGATACTGATAATGATGGTATGCCTGACGGCTGGGAGTTTTTCTATCAGCTAAATCCGCTTGCTAATGATTCTCTTTTGGATGCAGATAACGATAATTTAACAAATTTAGAAGAATATCAATTTAATCTCCCAACAGCCTGGGACGTTCCTTTGAATGGCGTTTGGTGGAACGGCACAAACCCAATAAATTGGGATACTGATAATGATGGTATGCCTGATGGCTGGGAAGCAAGCTATAATCTTAATCCGCTCAGCTCAATAGATTCAGGTAATGACGAAGACGAGGATAATCTCACAAATTTAGAGGAATATTTAGTTTCAATTCCAAGCTGGTGGGCTGTTCCTTGGTATGGCGTTTGGTGGAATGGCACTAGCCCATTAAATCCGGATTGCGACAGCGACGGCTTGCTAGACGGAGCTGAAATGAGCTCCTATTACCAAGAATCTGAAATAGATTGGGATGGCGATGGCAACCTAAATTACAATACCAACCCATTGTCTCCAGACACTGACAGCGACACTTTCCTGGATGGATATAATCTTATAGTGATGAATAACTCAGAGCTTTACAGGTATTTCTTAAATTATAGTATTGCGCATATCGACAACTTGGATGGTACCATAACGTTCTATGGTGAGCTAACTTTAGGGACTAACCCTCTCGTAAAAAATGAGACTGCAGATAGTGACGGCGATGGTCTGACTAACTGGGAAGAAGTAAATATTTACGGCACAAACCCTAACAATCCAGATACTGATGGAGATTGGCTCTGGGATGGCGATGAGCTTGGAATAGTAGAAAGAGACGGCTATCCCAACCTATATATAACAAACCCGCTAAATCCAGATAGCGATTGTTGCGGATGTTGGGATGGCTGGGAGGTTAAATATGGCTTTAATCCTACATATGGAAATGACGATTCTGAAGACCCAGATCTAGATGGCTTAACTAACAGATTTGAGTTCTTAGTAACTGACACAAATCCAACACATTGTGATACTGATTTGGATAGGCTGCTCGATGGATTTAATATAACTGTAAATACTGTAACGTGGACGTGTTGGTATATGTTATGCGATTATAATATAACTGAGACCGTAACGCCTACAACAACCGATCAAGGTTTGGAGCGGTATAATCATCTTATGAATCGTGGTATAATCTATAATTGCACCGATGCTCTGGTAATATTCATTGGCGAGCTGAGCATTGGCACAGACCCAACAAACCCTGACAGTGACGGTGGCGGTGTAAGCGATGGTACTGAAGTTGGGGGGGGCACAAACCCAACAAATCCTAATGACGACCAAACAGTTGGGAGATACGTTGCAGAAATTACTATTCTAGAGATTTGGCCTTTAAAAGATTTTTATTATAAAGGCGAACGTTTTTGGGTGAGAGGTAAAGTTGTTAATGCAAGTAATCCTACGCAGCCTATTCCAAACATAACAGTAACAATTTATCTTAATCAATCTGGAATCTCTTACGTTGTAGGTATAAATAAGACAAACGAATCAGGCGAATTTATTGTGGAATGCCAAGTACCTGAAAATATTAGTGCTGGTACTGCTACAATTGCTGCTAAATCAGAAGCCACCTATGAGTATTTAGAAGCTTGGGATGAATGGTAAAAAATGAAAAAATTTTTGATGTTTTCTGGAATTGTACTTTTTCTGTCAGTCTCAATAATGAGTTTAGAAAGCTCACAGTTTTCTGTTATTATAGCTCAAGTAGAAAGAGACGATATCAATATAACGTCAAACACAACAATACACTTATACACACGTGATTGGGTAGAGAACAACACAAGCTTAAGCGTTGAAGGCAGGTTATTTGAAGTGCCAGGCTATAACGGTGTTGGGGGCGCTACTCTAAACATTTCTTGGAATAATACAAAGCTATCAGAACTCGTTACTGTGCTGTCCTCAGACCCTGCTCTAAACGGCACGTTTAACTTTAGTTTTATTCCTAAAGAAAGAGCTGGCTGCTATCCATTAAATGTAAGTTTCGAGGGCGATACCTATAGAAATAGCTCTTGGAACGAGACTAAAATTAAAGTAATGCACCAAGTAGTGATAAATGTAGTGGAGAGCACAACTTCTGTGGTTGTCGGTAATAATATTTCTATTAGTGGCGAACTAGAGGATGATGATGGCACAGCGTTAGTGAACGAGACTGTAGAGTTGCTGCTAGACAATGTTTCAAAAAACGATACTAAAACTCTTTCGCAAGGCTATTTTAGAATTAATTACACTGTTCCATTGATTACAACTGCAGGCAATCATATAATACGTGTTTTTCACCCGCGCTCAGTGTACTGGCTTGAAAAGAGTGCTGAGCTGAATGTTACTGTACAAAGAAAAACTCAAATTCTTTTAAATTCTAAAGTTGTGGGAAGGAATAAAACTGCAGATGTTACCGGGACTTTAGTTGATAATATGAATGTTACGCTCGCAGACGAGAATGTGACTGTACGCTGGTGGGATAACAGTGAAAAAAACGCAACAACCAATGAATTTGGAAATTTCAGTGTAGAGTTCTACGTGGGAGCTCCTCCCTCGAATACTATAAACGTTACTGCTAATTTTAGTGGCTCAAATTATTATGAAAGCAGTTCTAATAATACAACTTACACAGTACAGCGAGGTGCTAATATTATTCTTGAAGGTAAAAGAGCTGTTCGTCGCTATACTACTGAGATTAAAGGTCGTGTCTTCGATGACGATGGAGAAGATATGCACAATGCTAATATCTCGCTGTTCTGGAACGAGGAGCAAATAGGTAGCAATATTACTAATTCCACAGGCTGGTTTTCCTACACCTATCTGGTACCTTCAGACCATTTTCTTGGAAATGTAACTGTAAAAGCAGTGTTTGAAGAGAACGAGACTTTCGCTCGCTCTGAGGCAATTGTAAATTACACAATAACTTCGGAAACAAGAATTGAGCTGAGGTTAGAGCCTAGTAGAGCTATAAGAAATAGTACTGTGGATATTGCCTGTAGTATTTTTGCAGATAATGGTATGATGATAAGTGACGAGGAATTAACAATTAGAATTTTCTGGAATGACAGTCTTATAAACACTACAACTACAAGCGTAGGTAAATTTTCTTTTGCTTGGCTTGTAGAATCAAGTCAGAGCCTTGGTAATGTAAAAATAAGAGCTGAGCTCAATCAATCTTCTAAATACGAATCAAATCACACGGAAGTATATTACGAAATCTACTCTGAGACATATATTCAAGTTGCTGGTAAAAGATCGATTAGAAACGCAACAGTAGAAATTTCAGGAAGTATAGTAGACGATCAATACGTGCCTTTAGAAGTTGATTTAGAAATCCATTGGAATACTACAACAATCACTGCTCATTCTAATTCTTCAGGCTTTTTCAGCTGTCTTTATCATATTCCTTACAATCATTCAGTAGGAAAAGTTAATGTAACCGTTAAGTTTTCAGGAGCAGACTTTTATAATAGCTCTGAAGCTACTGCCATCTATACTATCTATTCAAACACAACGTTAGTGCTTGCTAAAGCAGAAAAAATTTATAAAAATTCAACTGTAGAGATTAACGGTACTTTATTAGATGACCAATGCAGCATTGTTGCAAATCAGTTAATTAGTATTTTCTGGAGAGACAGGCAAATTGGAGCTGCAGTCACTAACTTTAGCGGGTTCTCGTTCTACTACAATATCCCTGCTTTAGATGCTGTTGGCGAGGCTAAAGTTAGCGCTAAATTTAGCGGCACCGATATTTACGAGCCTTCTGAAAATATAACGTATTATAAAATTTACTCAAACACTACAATTTTAGTGTTTATGCCTGAGCTGTTAGTTAGATACGAAAATTTTACGATAGAAGCGCTGCTTTTAGAAACCGATTCTTTACTGCCAATAGCTCGCAAATATATGTTGTTGAGCATTGCAAATCACAGTTTAGGAAATGCATGTACTGATATTAATGGCATTGCTAACTTTACTGGCATACTTACGGGCTCTATAAGCTTAGGCTGTCAAATTATAAAAATCGAATTTAACGGCTCTGGGTACTATGAAAGCTCTAAGTTTGAGGAGTCAATTGCTGTAAAAGAAAGAGTTAAAATTGCTATCGATACGCTACCGGCTATAGAAGCAGGCTGCGAACTTAAATGCTTGCTTTCGCTAAATCCTAGACTTTCAAATGCAAATATAAAGTTAAAACTGAGATTGGTTGATGAAGAGCTAGAAAATATTACAATTGTACTGAAGATTGGCAATAGAGTTGATGAGCTTTTAACAAACGAAACAGGTATGGCAGAGCGAATATTGCAAGCAGATAGTAAAGGTAATCTGAGCTTCTCTCTAATCGTTCCAACCTTTACAGGAACCCTTACATTAGAGGGGATAACTGAGTTTGCAGGTACTGAGTATTATGACTACTACATACCTTCGAGTATAGTTTGTAACGTTAGTGTTTACGAGAGGAAGTTATATGCAATCCCAACTTGGCTCTATCTACTGCCTTTACTAGCACTTCCAATACCTTTCGTGGGCTATTGCATACTACGAAAGCGCCAGATAGCTAAAATGCGCAAAATTATAGAATCTGCGAAAGGTGAGCTAGTTGCAGGAAGCGCTTATATCAAAACAATACTAGAGCTCTATCGCAAACTATGTGTGCATTTGAAAAAATTCGGCTTCTTGCGCAAAAGCTTTGAAACTTTTAGAGAGTTTGAATATGCAGTTAGAAAGGCTTTGCCTATAGCTGAAGAGTGCCTTGATAAGTTTATTGGTATTATAGAAGAAGTACGATACTCGCATCATGAAATTAGCTCTAAGCATAGAGATGCGGCAATAGCAAATTTTAATGCTGTAGAGCTTAGTATAAAAGAGTTAGAAGAGCGGATGAAAAGAAAATGAAGTTGAAAATTAAGATTCTAATTAGTATTTTCATAATAACAACTCTTGCAATTTTACTTATTCCTTCTTACAATACCAAGCAACTTTCAGGTTACGATACTAGCTGGGCAGATGTGTCAATTCTAAGAGAAGAGCTTAAAGCAAGGAACTACATTCCTAAATGTATTGTATCAACGCCCATATTACTACAGAATCTAAATCCCGCTGATACTTTACTTATTGTTACAGGTGTGGAGAAGCCTTATACAGAAGAAGAAGCCTGGGGTATTTACGAGTTTGTGCAAAATGGCGGCAAGGCTATAATTGCAGACGATACCGGCAACATAAGAAATTTAGCTGAAAAATTCAATTTTACATTTTACGAGCACAGAATATATTATGAAAGTTTTACTGATTCACCTGAATTTGTAAATGCTTGCGCAGTGCTCAACGGTAAAAAATATGAGCTTGTATTTAACATTCCTACAGGGTTTAGAATATATGGTGAAGAAATTGAAATAATATGTAAAGCTTTAGAATGTTATATCGATTGGAATGGCAATCGAATCATAGATTTAGATGACGAGCTTATTCAAGACATGCCCCTAATTCTAAAAATCAAGTTTGGCGCAGGCGCTATAGTTTTTATCGCCGATCCCAGTATATTTATTAATCGAATGATAGTGAAGCAAGATAATTTGGACTTTATTCTAGAGCTTGTAAGCTCGCTACTGCCGCAATCAGAGTATGCCGTTGTAATTTTCGATGAAAGCAGACACGGCAGCTATATAGCACTCGCTACCATAATATTCTTAACTTCGTACCAGTTATGGGTTGTATTAAGTTCTATTATTGTTGGTGCTGTACTTGCTTGCGTGATAATAAAATCAAAAGGCAAAATACCTTGGAAGCACGAGTTCAATATTAGAGAATTTAAGTCTTACGAGCCTCAAAATATTTACGAAAGAGCTGCAAAAGCTGTGGTTGAAAAAGTTAAAATAGCTTACAACATATCTCAGATTGAGCTCTTGAACGACAAACAACTAGATAGTATCGACCCTGTAGTTACTAAAATAGTAAGGGGCAAGAGTATTACTCGCGAGGAACTTGTTAGAGCTGTAAAAAAGCTGGGAGTGGGAAGAACATGAATAGTAGAGAGGAGTCGTGGAAAATATCAAATAATATAATCAAAGAAGCAGAGAAAGCAATAGTAGGAAAAGAAAATGTTCTGAAATTTGTTGTGGCTGGAGTACTTTGCGATGGGCATATACTTATTGAGGATTTTCCAGGCTTGGCTAAAACTCTAATGGCGAAAACACTTGCTCGCATACTAGGCTGTAGTTTCAGAAGGGTTCAATTTACACCCGATGTACTGCCGGCAGATATTATAGGTACTTATGTGTATGATGAAAGCTCAGGTGAATTCAAGCTTCGTAAAGGACCTTTATTCACTAATATTTTATTAGCTGACGAAATTAATAGAGCACCCCCTAAAACGCAATCAGCTTTACTTGAAGCAATGCAGGAGAGGCAAGCCACAATAGAAGGAATTACTCATGTATTACCCAAACCTTTTATTGTGATGGCTACTCAAAACCCAATTGAATACGAAGGTACTTACCCGTTACCAGAAGCTCAAATAGATAGGTTTTTAATGCGCCTAAGAATAGGGTATCCTGATAAAAAGGATGAGATTGAGATTATGCGAAGAAGAATAGCCAGGAAAAGCGAAGATGTAAACGTTGATCTTATAGCAAATCCTACGAAAGTACTTGAGTTACAGAAAGCAGTTGAAGAAATCCATATTGATAGCTCTATCCAGGAATATATTGTAGAAATAATCGCAAGGACAAGGGCTGATAAAAGATTGGTTTTAGGCGCTAGCCCCAGAGGCTCTTTAGCTGTTTTCAAAATTGCAAGAGCCATTGCTATACTTAACAACCGCGATTACGTTACGCCTGACGATGTGAAAAGAGCTGTAATCCCAGGGGTAGCGCATAGATTGATACTAAAGCCTGAGATTAGAGTAAGAGGCGTTACAAGCGAGAATGTTCTAGAAGATATTCTGAGGCAAGTACCGGTGCCTGCACTATGAGCAAAGCCAATGTGGACTGAAAAAAGTATTTTAATCTGCGTGCTCGGCATATTACTAATATTTCTTGCGCTTATTTTGAAAAATTTTTCACTTGCTACATTCGCAGTATTCATATTCTCAATGCTCGTAGTGGGAGCTTTTACTATACGAAAGCCCAACTTAAAAGTCACAAGAGAGCTTTCTACTGAAAAGCTGTTTGAAGAAGGCTCTGCAGAAATTACTCTTTATATTAAAGGTAAAGGAACTGTTGAGCTCAAAGACGAGCTTCCTAAAGTGTTTGCGTTGAGAGAAGGTAATAACTGCGCTACTTCAATATTAGAGCCTGCCAAAAGCTATGTTTTTAAATATTCTGTAGAGTGCCCTTTACGAGGCGTTTATACAATAGGCCCTTTGAGTGTTAGAACTGAAGACCCTTTTTCGATGTTTTACAAAGAGAGCCGGCTAGATATTATCTCAGAGCTTATTGTGTTTCCTAAAATAGAGGAGTTAAAAGAATTCGAAGTAAGAGCTGTAGTACCAAGAATGATACCAGGCACTATTCCTATAAAATATCCAGGCCGTGGATTAGAATTTTTTAGTATGCGTGATTATGTAAGCGGAGACCCTTTCAAAGACATCAACTGGAAAGTTTACTCTAGGCTAGGAAAACTCATGGTTGTGCAAAGAGAGCTAGAAACAATTTCTGATGTCACAATTATTTTAGATGCACGCAGCATAACTGGCACTGGCTATATAAATGCAAATCCTTTGGTTTATTCTGCTAGAGCTTGCGCTTCTATTGCCGCCTTCTTCATTAGAAGGAGATGCAATGTGGGATTGATAACTTATAGCAACGCTATTAAAAGTTTAGCACCAGGCTATGGCGAAAGGCAGCTTTACAAAATACTATGCGCTCTTGCTGAAATAAAAAGTGATGGTAGCATTGGTTTTTCTTCTGTAGCCAGAAGTTTAGTTTCTATAGCTACTCCACAATCTGTGATTATTTTGATTTCTAGTCTTGAAGAGGATGATAGTCTAAAGCAAGGTGTAAAGGAAATTTGCGATAGAGGTTATTCTCTTACAGTGCTTACACCTTCAGCTCTAGAGCTAGAGCGCGGACTTGCACTTGAGAGCTTAGAAATCCTAAAATTGGAGCGTGAAATATTAGTTACTGGTCTAAAAGAGTGCGGTGCTGAAGTTATAGAGTGGCGAGCTTCACTACCATTAGCGCCTGTATTAGAGGTGATGGAATCTAAATGGAAGCTAAGATTAACAAGATAGTTTTAGTACTTATTGCTTTTCTACCCTTTATTATCTATTTAAATTACTCACTGCACCTGCCGCAGGTGTTAGAAATAGCGAGCTACGAAAAAATGAGTTTTTTACAAATAATACTTGCAACTGGTTTGTTTTATTTGCCAATAATTCTAGGTATTTACGCAGTGGTTGCAAGAAGTACTTGGGGAGTAGTGCTTTTCACTGCCGCAATGCTCGCAATTGCAACGCTATCGCCAGTGCGTGAGCTGAAAATTATAGAAGTTGTAGAATTACTCATATTTTCGGTGGCGCTACTATGGTTCCTAGAATGGAGTTGTAGCTATGCAAAACTTGTCAATATTAAAGCTTGGGCAAAACTTGCTAAGCCTTATTTGAGTGCTACATCGCTGCTAATGCTACCGATAACTTTAATTGCAGCGTTTGTATTAGCATTTAGCAAACTTATTGCCTGCTTTAGCTTGAAACTTTCAGATTCGCTAGAGCTAAGCTCTGTGTACAGCATTCTTATAAGCTTGTGCATAGTTTTAGGATTTGTTGCTATAATTAAAATTTGGAAAAAGTAAAATGCCAACAATCGCAATAGATTTAGAAGATTTGAATACATTACTAGTTAAAAAGCCGAGCAATTTAGAGCTTGTGAAAATACTCTCGAGCTTAGGTGGCGAGGCTAAAATCATAGATAATAAATTAGAAGTTGAGTTTTTATCAAATAGACCAGACTTGTTCTCAGTGGAAGGTATTGCAAGAGCACTTAACTCCTACATTAACGTCACTGGCTTGGTAAATTACAAGCTGAAAAAATCTAATATAAAATTATTTGTAGATAGCTCTGTAAAAAGCATAAGACCTTTCATTGCTTGCGCACTGGTTAAGAACGTTAATATGACTAAGAGTGCTATTCTTTCATTAATGGAGTTGCAAGAAAAGCTCCATGCCACTATTGGCAGGAAGCGTAGAAAAGTTGCAATTGGAGTGCACGATTTCAATAGAGTTAAGCATCCTTTTACTTACAAAGCAGTTGTGCCTAGCGCTATAAAATTTGTACCTTTAAGTGGTAGTAGAGCTATGGATTTAAATGAAATATTAGCCTCGCATGAGAAAGGTATTGAGTACAAGGATTTGCTTGCCGGGTTCAAAAAATATCCGATAATTTTAGATTCTCATAATGAAGTACTTTCATTTCCACCAATAATTAACGGGGCGCTTACCGAGGTAACATCAAGCACTAAAAGCATATTTATAGAAGCTACTGGGTTGGATTTCAATACAGTAAGTTTTGCAGTCCTGCTTGTAGCTACCGCACTTGCAGAAAGGGGTGGTGAGCTCTATACCGTAGAGGTAGCAGCTGGCAAGAAGAAACTAGAACTTCCAAATCTAGCTACTGAGACAAAAGCTCTGAGTTTAAATGAAGCTAATTCATTACTAGGTACAAAACTTCAGCTTTCTGATGTAATAAAATGCTTGAGGCGTATGGGCTTTGACGCTAGAGCTAAAGCCAAAAATAGAGTGCTCGTTACAATACCGCCGTATCGTAAAGATATATTTCAAACTGCAGATTTAATTGAAGATGTAGCTATAGGCTATGGGTTTGAGAACGTTGCTCTCAAGCTACCTAAAAAATTAACTTTCGGCGAAGAAAGAGCTTTGGAAATTATAACTAACGAGTTAAGAGAAATAATGATAGGGCTCGGCTTCAATGAAGTGGTAACGCTAACACTTTCAAATGAAGAAGAGCAGTTCGATAAAATGCTATTACCAAAGAGTATGGAGGTAGCTGCAATTATCAACCCAGTAACCAAAGAGCATACTATTCTTAGAGTCTCGTTACTGCCATGCTTATTGAGCATTTTGAAATTAAACAAGCGCTACGAGCTACCACATAAAATATTTGAGATTGGAGATGTGATTATTAAAGGTGAAAATATAAGGATGCTCGCTTGTGTTGTAATTCATTCTAAAGCTAGCTTTGCAGAAATGAAATCGATTGTGAGAAGTTTATTAGAAGCTAGAAATTTGGAATATAAGTTAGAGGAGAGTGCACGGCCTCCTTTTATCACAGGAAGATGCGCATCTATAATACATAACAACAAGGAGATCGGCTATTTTGGTGAGCTGCATCCTAAAGTTATTGTAAATTTCGAGCTTGCGCATCCTGTAATAGCTCTTGAAATGCTCGCTTCCTAGAGTAGTTTCTGCATTACATAGCCATCTTCGCCGTCTTTGTAATAATGAGGTATTATTTGGACTATAAAGAACTTGCGCTTTTTGTAAAACTCTATAGCGCCGAGATTGCTAACTCTTACTTCTAAAGTCACTAACTTTACTCCTCTAATAATGCACTCATTTAAAAATACTTGCAGTAGTTGAGAGCCGATACCTTTATTACGATAGGGCTCTTCTACAGCGAGTATTAGAATTCTAGCTCTAGTCGGCTCAGGAAGACTGCCTACAACCAATCCCAAAATCTCATTATTTTCCTCTGCAACAATAAAGCCATCCCGCCACTCATTATAGAATCCGAATAGTATTTGAGGGTCGTAATCTTCTTGAAAAATTTCGTTGACTAGGCGCATCACTGTGAAGATATCGCCGCGCTTGAACTTCCTAATAAGCATTTAGAAAGAGAGAATTACGTAGGAAGATAAAAAACTTTTTCAGTTGTAAAGCCGATTAGAGTACTGAGAAGATGGATGTAGTTGTAAGAGCGTCTGTGCACAAAACAGAAAATGTAGATAAAGTCAGATCCGCGCTACTCAATATTTTTCCGGAGCTCGAACTCGATATTAAAGACAACGAGATTAAGGGCAGGACAAGTTCTATATCCAAATTTAAAGAGCTACTGAGATTACAAAAAATAAGGAAGGCAGCGAAAAGTGTATTGTTGAGCGCTAAAAGAGGCTCTAAATTAGAGTTCAAGCTCAGCAAGCAAGTAGCTTTTATAGGAAAAGTGAATTTTATTACTGATGAGCGTCCGCCTTTAGGTAGTATAGAAGTAAGTATTGCAGCTGAAAATATAGAGGAAGTAATAGAGGAATTGACGGTTTGAAAAAAAAATTAATATGTTTTAGCTAAATAGATAGTTGATTTTGCAGGCTTGCTACAATTAAGGCATTTCTCACCCTTTTCAAATGCCGCTACAGCCAGCTCCAATCCCAGAGTTTTAAAGTTTGTTCTACTCTCTAACTCAAGAGCACACTCTTTTTCGCCACACCATAAAACTTTATAAATAGCGTTCTCACTCAGCTCTTCTATACTAGTTGCAGATTTAATATTATTCTCTAGAAAATTTTTCGCTCTGAGACTGAGCTTTTCCTCTAGCTCCCGCAAAAGCGCCCTTGCACTCTCAACCAATTTATCTCTTTTGCACACTATTCTTTCCTTGCTTGTGCGCTTAACAAAACTAATTTCGTTAGCAGCGAGCTCTCGAGCTCCGAGCTCTATACGCAAAGGTACGCCTCTAAGCTCCCAGTAATAAAATTTGCTGCCGGGCGTGAGTTCAGCTCTACTATCAAGTTCAACTCTAAAATTATTAGATTCTAATTCTCGCTTCACACTATCAGCTTCTTTTAATATTCGCTCCTGCTTGTTATGGATCGGCACGATAACAACTTGGATTGGCGCAATTGCAGGCGGTAATGCAAGACCTCTTTCATCGCTGTGCAACCCTATAATAGCTCCTACAAGCCTTTCACTCATACCGTAAGTTGTCTGATGTACGTATTTGTGCTCGCCAGTGACTGTCTCGTATTTTATATTATAAACTTTAGAAAAGTTTTCTTTGTATTGATGCACTGAAGCTACTTGCAAAGTTTTACCTGTAGGCATAAGTGTATCGAATCCTATAGAGTAGTAAGCGCCTGGAAACTTATCCCAGTCTGGACGCTTAGTTGCTAAATAGGGAATGCAAAGCTTTTCCATTATTTTTTTAATAATTTCAAAATATTCTTTGATTTGCTCTTCTGCTTGCTCAAAGCTATCATGACAAGTATGAGCTTCGAAAAAATGTATTTCTCTAACTCTAATAAAACTCCTGGTTTGCTTGGTCTCGTATCTATAAACATTAACAAGCTGATAGAGTTTAAGTGGCAGATCTGCATGGCTTCTTATCCATAGCGAGAACATTGAGTACATTGCAGTTTCTGAAGTGGGTCTTAGTAAAAGAGGGCTTTCAAGCTCAGTAGTGCCTCCTTTAGTTACCCAATAGACTTGTGCATCAAACCCTTTTATATGCCCTTTCTCTTTACTAAACTGCTCTTTGGTAATCAAAGCTGGAAACATTACTTCTCGATATTTTTTTTTGTCAAGCTCTTCACGAATTAAATTATCGATATTGAGCATAAGCTTCCAGCCGTAAGGAAGCCATACATTCATTCCTTTGATAGGGTAACGCTTATCAGAAATTTCAGCTCTTTCAATAAGCTCGCTGTAGCGCTCGCTAAACTCTTCTTCACCTATCATTAGAAAATAATAATAGTGAATGAATACAAAAAGATATCGTAAAAAAAAAATCAAGTTTGCATTAATACCTTTTCTATTCTCGCTAGCTTAGCGCGCTCTTCAAAGCTCAAATCCTCGAGCGCTATTTTCTCGGCTAACTTTCTTAACTCTTCTTCATTACCCTGCTCTAAAATCTTTTCTGCTCTGCTTGCAAGTAGTTCTAAAGACTGAGCCCTATCGCCAGCCTGCAGATAATGGAAGGCAGCCTCAAGATAATCTTCAATCTCATCATAGTAGTGAGCAGCTGTTTTATGATGTAAAGCCAGCTCTTGCGCTGTTAGTCTGCTACAGAAGAAGTTTTTAATCAAATCATGGGTACTATAAGTATCATTCTCATATACATGGAGTAGTGATTTTTCTGTAAGAGTCTCTACAGTAGTAGGCTCTATACCTGATTTAAAGAGTACTTCTGATGAAAAAGGCGCTTTGAGCACAGAGCTCAAGCTTAGCGCTTTTCGCTCCTGCTCACTGAGCTTTGAAAATATCTCTTCTCGTATATATCTTGCGACATTGCGCTTAACACCTTTGTAATCAATTAGCTCAAGGCATAGCGGATGGCCAGCAGTACTCTCATAAAGCTTTTTCAGCTCTTTTACAAAACCTCTGGCTTTTAAAAGCTCAAAAGCACCTCTCTCATTCAAACCTTCCAGCGTAAGTTCCTTAACTGCTCTTTCTATAGCTACCTCTCTAACAGTATAAAGTTCTTTCAGCCATCTCCCAACAATTAAAAATTTTACTTTCTGGGTGTTTTTCAATCGAGCAAATAAAGATTTGAAAAATACTGCGACTTCGGATTGAGCTTTGTCTATATCATCAAATACCAAGATAGTATTAGTACCGTGAAGTTCGGCTTGCAATAATTTAGATATTTCTTCAAGCTGTGGTTCTTTAGTAGGACTCAAATAGTTGTTAAGTGCTGGCTTGTTCATAGCATACATAAATCGCGATAGTAGCTGGAGAATATCGGTCTGCGTAGTCCATTCTTGCACTGTATACCAAAAAACATTCCTTTCTCCTTTTACAATGTTGATAAATCGAGAGCAAAGTGCGCTCTTACCTATCCCTGCAATTCCTCTGATAGCAATAATTTTAGTCTCGCTATCTTCAACCCAGCTTCTCAGCAGCGCAAGTTCTTTATCACGACCGAAAAAATATCTTAGTTTAGGCGCTTGAGAAGAGAAATCAACAAATTGCGCTGCTTTTGCTAAAGCATTTAAATCTTCAAATGCTAAATACTCTTTTTCAGACGCCAGCTTTAGAATTTTGACAATAGAAAGTTCTGGCAACTCTTTTTTCAAATCACTAACTTTAACTTCCTTCAGTTTGCTATTAAAATCTTTCACAGTTAAAGTTAAATTATCAGCATCGCTCTTCAACTCTTTAGCTTTTTTTATACCTTCACTAGTTAAATAATAAACTTTTACTTTAGCTCTTTTTCCTATTACTCGCGCTGAAGTTGCAAGTATAAATTTTTGCTCCTCAAGCTCTTCAACAGCTCTAGAGACAAGACTTCTAGCAGCGCCAATAGCTAAAGAAATACCTTCTTGCGAATAGCTAGCGTCAATTTCACCATGCATGTCCTCTTTTGGCAATCCGCACTCTAAAAGATGGAGTAGCGTTCTCTCCTTTATAGTAAATTTTTGCACTGTTGGTTCATTTATCTAATAGCATATAAATTTTTGTACATTTACAAGAAACATTTATTAACTACCAAGTGAGATTAGGGTGCTAAAGCGCTAAAAATGGCAAAGGAAAGAAATGAGTGGAGAGAGATTGAGGATTTTATTGAAAAAGCACATAAAAAGAGGTTGAAAGAAATGGTGAAGAAGAAAGTTTTAATTGGCGTAGCGGTTGCTGCGGTAGCTATAGTAGTGGCTGCATGCGCAGTAGTTTTAATGAAGCCTTGGGTAGCGCCTACTGCTGCAGTATACGGAGTTGAGCTGAGCTGTGCAGAACCTGACAAAACCATTAATATCGGTGCTACAGCTACTTACCAAATATCTGTAAGAAATACTGGTAATGTAAAAGATACAATCTCTATTTCTAGGACTTCGCCCCCTACGGGTTGGACTGCTACACTTAGTAGCGAGTCTGTTATATTAGATGCAGGTGGAGAGACCACAATAACACTTAATGTAGTTGCACCACATGCTGTTGGTTCTGCAGCGATAACAGTAACAGGGACTTCTCAAGGAGATCCTACCAAGAGCTCTTCTATTTCTAGAACTACAACTGCAATATCACCTTATGGAATAGAGCTAAGCTGTCTGGAGCTTAGTAAGTACATAACTCGTGGCAGAAGTGTGATATACGAAATTACTGTAAAAAATAACGGAACTGTAAGCGATACAATTAACTTGACAATTACAAGAAGCTCTTTAGATTGGCCTGTGAGTTTTAATTTAAGTCCTGAGATCGTCTTTGCTCCAGGCGACTTTACGAAATTTGCAGAAAAGGCACTTGCGCCAGGCGATTTTGCTGAGCTCACACTTAGAGTCACTGCTGGCGATTTTGCTGAAGGTGCGCAGTTGACGGTCTGGGTAAATGCTACTTCTACTAGTGACCCTACCAAAAAAGATTCAATAGCGCTGACTACGAGTGTAAGAGCTATAACTGGGATTAGTATTAAGGTTGAAAAGAAAAATATCGACGGTATAGGCTACAATAACGATTTGCGCATATCTGTTTGCGATTCTAATAATTTACCTGTAGATAATGCTTCCATTTACATAGATAGAAAATACAAAGGTAAGACAGGCCCTGGCGATTTCGCGCCTGGCGATTTTGAAGCGCTCAACGTGGCTGATGGCTGGCGTGAAGTCAAAGCAATTTATCAAACTTTTGTCTCAAGTACAGTTATAGATGTAGGTAATACACTTTATATTACTACTGAAGTACTTCCCAGCACACGTGGTGTTGGTGGAGGATATTCGCCAGTAGTGACACATGTGTACAACGATACAGGTGCTGTTGCTGATGCAATTATATATATTAACAACAGGTATATGGGGAAGACTAACAGCACTGGGAACTTGAGAGTTACTCTCCCTCACGGTAAGCACATTATAAAAGCGGTAAAGGCAGGCTCTCTATATACTGGCAATGCAACTGCAGAAGTTGGATACTTTATTTATGCAGAATGGCTTTGGGATTGGAATGTATTAGCATTAGATAGCGGCTGGGTCTATGTGAAAGATTCTAATCACACGCCGGTAGCGAATGCAAGCGTAATATTAAACAGTAATTATAGAGGCAACACATCTGCAGAGGGTAAACTTTACCTTTCTAACCTCTCTCCGGGCAAATATAAAGTTGATGTGTACTATGCAACTCTATATGCCTATACAGAATTTACTGTCGGCGATTATATGACTACAGATTACACAATATCTGCCTTTGATGGAGATGGAATTTACAACGATGTTGAGTTCTATGTATGGAATAGCACAAACTATCCTATAAGTAATGCGAAAATATTTACTGACAGCGTATATCAAGGTAAAACTGTTAATGGTACATGCGCTGTCAAGAACTTATCTTCAGGCAACCATGAAGTGCACATAGTCCATGATAGCTTCTTCGACGTGTTCTTCGATATTTACATTGAAGGCGTTGTTGAGGGCTGGAAGAAAGGATACGTTTGCGATGCAAGCTCGTTTACTCCTATAGAAGGCGCATGGGTCTATGTATATTCTGCAGACTACTCATTCTATAACTATACACAAACAGATGCAAACGGCTCTTTCAAATTCAATCTTTCCGCAGGCAAATACGAAATTTACGTTTGGGCTGAAGGGTACTACTCTTATTACGAAAGTTTCAATTTGAAAAGTGGCGAGATTGTATTGAATAATATCCGTCTTAAAGCCCCGACTACTGTGGATGATTGTAGGAAAGAAGGATATGTATACGATAAAGAAAATCACATGTCTATCGAGGGCGCTTACGTGTACATTTATTCTACAGACTACTGGTACTACTGGAATTACACATCTACCGATAGTACAGGCTACTTCAATTTCTCATTGCCGCACGGCAGTTACTATTTGTACGTCTATGCCGAAGGGTACTATTCTTATTACGAAAATTTCACTTTAAATGCGAACGAGACTAAAACGAATCACTTAGCTCTAGAGAAATACTATATACCTAAAGAAGATTCTTGGAAGAAAGGTTATGTTTATGATAACGCAACGAACAGTCCTATAAAAGATGCATACGTTTACGTTTATTCTAAGAGCGCAACATGGTGGTATTATAACTGGACTTCTGCTAATGTTACAGGCTACTTTGAGCTTGGCATACCTAACGGCTCCTATTATATCTATGTATGGGCTGACGGGTACTATAGTTATTATGGCGAGTTTAGTCTCAAGCCAAATTCTACGGAATGGAATCTTATCAAACTAGAGCCCTACTATGTACCGAGAGAAGATTCTTGGAAAGAAGGTAAAGTATATGATAAGAGTACAGATAAAGGAATAAGTAATGCTTACGTATATGTATGCTCTTATAATCAAAGTTGGTGGTTCTATAACTGGACTTATACTAATGCAACTGGCTATTTCAAATTAGGGCTGGCACACGGCTCTTACTATATCTCTGTATGGGCTGAGGGATATTATTTATACTACGAGGAGTTCACTATTCAAAAGAATGACACTAAACAGAATAATATCAGTCTGGAGCCTTATTATGTACCGGAGGTAGACTGTTGGAAGGTGGGTTACGTGTACGACTCAGCTACAAATCAGTGTCTGCAAAATGTTTCTGTGTACATTTATTCCTATGCACCAGACTGGTCTTGGTACTATTATAACTATACTTATACAAACGGAACAGGCTACTTCGAGCTTGGTATTCCTCACGGCAACGCTTCACTCTATATCTACCATTTTGGCTACAGTAGCTACTACGAAGAGTTCGTAATAAAGAAAGGGGAAACATTAGAGAATAAGATATACCTAGTACCTTACGGTACTGAAAAAGATTCTTGGAAGAAAGGCTATGTTCGGGATAGTAGCACATCGGAGCCTATAAAAGGTGCTTACGTGTATATATGGTCTGAAGTAGGCTGGTACAATCAAACTTCTACTAGTGCAACAGGGTATTATGAGTTTTACATTCCGCACGGCAAGTATTACTTATATGTACGGTCTGCAGGGTACGAAGATTATTACGAAGAATTTACTTTAGCTCAGGGTAAGGTGCTTTGGAACAATATAACTTTAGAGCCTACGGTAGCTAAAGACTGCTGGAAGAAAGGCTATGTTTATGATAACGTAACGAAAGAGCCTATATCTGGTGCATATGTGATGATATACTCAAAGTTCTCTTACGAGTGCAACTATTCCTACTACAACGATTGGACTTATACAAACGAGTCGGGCTATTTCGAATTCCATATACCGCATGGGAGCTATTGGATTTACGTCTACGCAGAAGGTTATATATACTACTGCGAAGATTTTAATATCTCAGAGGGCCAGATAATTTGGAATTATATTTACTTAACTCCTATACCTGTTGCTAACGCATGGCTCTACGGATACGTAAAAGATGCGGTTACAAATACTGGTATACCTTACGCTTCAATAAGCGTATCTTGTTACGACCCGCAAGGAAATTATTGGTGGAATTATACATGGGCTAACGAAACAGGCTATTATAAGATAGGAGTGTTTGCAGGAAGTGTAGAAATTCACGTCTACGCAGATGGTTATTACTCTAACTATACCACAGTGACTGTTTCCCAAGGGCAATCGCTACTTCTGGATATCTACTTAACTCCTATACCTGTTGCTAACGCATGGCTCTACGGATACGTAAAAGATGCGGTTACAAATACTGGTATACCTTACGCTTCAATAAGCGTATCTTGTTACGACCCGCAAGGAAATTATTGGTGGAATTATACATGGGCTAACGAAACAGGCTATTATAAGATAGGAGTGTTTGCAGGAAGTGTAAAAATTCACGTCTACGCAGATGGTTATTACTCTAACGAGACCACAGTGACCGTTTCCCAAGGGCAATCGCTACTTCTGGATATCTACTTAACGCCGAAACCTGTTGCTAACGCATGGCTCTACGGATACGTAAAAGATGCGGTTGCAAATACTGGTATACCTTACGCTTCAATAAGCGTATCTTGTTACGACTCGCAAGGAAATTATTGGTGGAATTATACATGGACTAACGAAACAGGCTATTATAAGATAGGAGTGCTTGCAGGGAGTGTAAGAATTCACGCATCTATGTATGGAGCTTACTATTCCAATTATACAACCACATATCTTTTAGTAGGCAGTAGTTTACAGTTGGACTTAATGCTCGAGCCTATGCCTGTTGCTAACGCCTCAATTTACGGATACGTTAGTGATGAAAACGGTAACCCTGTACAGTATGCATCTATTAGTGTAATATGTTTTGATGCAAAAGGCTATCAATGGTCTAACTATACTTTTTCAGATTCTACAGGCTATTATAGTATAGGCGTGCTTGCAGGCAATGTGTTAATACTAGCCTCTTCGTATCCATGCAGCAACGCCGTTAGAGTCACGGTAGCTCAAGGCGGAAGTCTGGAATGCAAGATCATAATACAGTCAGGTACAGTTACGGTCTCAGGGTATGTTTACGATTCTGAAAACAAGCCGGTAGCAAATGGCATAGTATGGTTCTATAACAGCTCTAAGCTATACGGCGGTATGACAGACTCTACAGGCTATTATCAGGTTGCAGTTTCTCCAGGACATTATATCGGTATTGCAGAACTATTTGCAGAAATGCCGAGGGGAACAATAACGATTGCTTATCAAGAGATTGACGCGTATAATGATATATCTCTAAACTTTATTTTGGGGCATCCTGAACCAATAACAATGAGTGGCTATGCAAAATTCTATACTTGGGAGCAGTTATCGCTAACAATGAATATCCAGTTTGGAATAAACTGTAGTGCTCTTCTACGACTAATGATAGACTTTTTCGGTAACGGCGATTATATAGTAGATGAAAGTGAAGCTGAAAAGTTTCTGACAATGCTCTGGACAAGCCCTGAATTCGGTAGCCCTTATTTCAATACTGCTGATACACTCATTTTGGATAATCTATATTATTACATAACTCAGCCAGGCGGTATGACAACTGCTTTTAGCAATATTACAGGTATGTGGAATCTTAACGCACCAATATCGCTTACAGTCTCTTATAATATGTATTCTTCCGGAACACCTTCAGTTGGAGCTCATAACATCAAAGTAAAAATACCTTACACCCAAAACGCAATATTTACTATAGAGCTGCCGGCAGGCTATCTGTTATCTAGCTATTCTAGTGTGAATGTATCTGTTAGCGGCACAACTATAATCACGTTAGTTCCTGGCGGAGACCCTAATCCTTACGATGACGCATATTTTGAATGGGTAACTTTATACGTTGTAAGCTCTTATAGCGCTAAGAAATACGCTATCATAGTTGGAATTTCAGATTATAAAGTTATGAGTGACTTATCATACTGCGATGAAGATGCATCAGACTGGTATAACTTTTTTCGTGGCTCAGGGCTACACATGCTGGGTCTATGGGGACGGGAATATATCTAATTATCCTAAGTGGGACGGATATGCAACTGAATACAATATAAAGCAAATATTACAATACGTACTTTCAATTGCTGGCGAAAACGATATTATTGCATTTGTTTCTTCAGGGCACGGAGGTTACGGGGGCGCAAACTCGGCTTACCTCTGTATGTGGGACTCTGGTGCAGGAGAAAGTGGTGAGGACGGCAATTTATGGGATTATGAGCTGGCAGCTTTGTTTGCAAATTCAAAAGCAAGCCGAAATTTTATCTTTTTAGACCACTGCTACTCAGGCGGGTTTATTGATAATATTGCAGCGCTTCCAAACAATTCTACATTCTACTGCACTACAACATGTACCGTAACAGGCTTGGGCTATGATGTAGATGAATATCAGAACGGCGCTTGGACTTACTGGTTTTTAGAGTGGGGCTTGGTAAATGGAAATTCTAATTCTACAGATATGGAAGGTAATTTCGCAGCTGCTTGGAGCGCATACTATACTGATTATATTAATTGGGGCACGGATTGGGCAAACGATCAGCCGATGCAATTTGATGGCAATCCTAACGCTGATTTCTATCTCTAATTCTAATTAATCGCGCAATTGGATCACGCAGTACAAATTTCTACAGTTACAGGGCCGAACTGCTCACCAAAAAACTCTACATAATCTTTTATTCCTTTCATTTTACCGCCGCAAAGGCATGGATAAGGTAGTACTTTTTCCATACCAATCACCTCCCCCGATTGGAAACACAGTAATTGGATAAATTTTTCTCATTTTTTTATTGATTATTCTCTCTTCAAACACAACTTTGAAATAACTGAAGATTGCTTCATACAAATCTTTCTATGACCTCTATCCAGATAGTTGCTCTTTAATTACTCTTTCAACTTCATTCAAAAATTCTTCTTCACTGCCTTTAGGTATTGTAGCGCCTGCAGCAATATTATGACCGCCGCCGACACCGCCAACCACTTGCGCTGCCTTCGTCAGAGCTGCTGCTAAATCAATACCTTTGGCTACAAGTTCTCTTGTAGCTCTTGCAGATGCTTTTATTTGTTTGCCATCGTCAGTTTGCGCAAAAGCTAATAAAGGCAAATCTTGCGCTATGCCACTATTCAGCACCATACCTGCTACTATACCTACAATTTTCTCACCTATATTATCAAACACATGAAAATATTGCAGAAAATCTCTTCTAACAGTTCCTGACTCGTTTACAAAACGCAAGCTTTCAGCCAAAGTTTTACGATGCCCTCTAAGCAGAGCTCTTGAACGCTCTAAGTACTCAGCTCTGTCACCAAGACATACCTTATATCCTATCTCTGCTTTGCCATATCTTCCGCAAGCGTTGAGCAAAGTTGCAAACTCTTTAGCGTCATGAAGTTCTGTGCCCAAAGGCTCTTTACTCAGTGTATAAACTTCGCCTACAACGCGCTTTGCATTTCTATATCCAAAACCTTTTGATAGCAATAAATTAACGAGCTCTGAAATTATTTTGTGCTTCTCTTCTTTATTCAAATCAATCCATCTACGCCAATGCTCTTGAAATTTCAGTTCTATACCCAGCTCTATAAGGAACTGAATGCAATTTTCCTCTCTGCCTGAAAGTGTTGGTAGCAAAGGATCGCTCGCGTACTCTAGAAGTTTAAATACAGGACGAGACTCTCTACCGAAATATCTTATATCGATAAAAGAATCTATTAGATTTAGCTCTTTAGCTTCTTCGAGAATATTTCTGTTCAAGCCCACAAGCTTAGAGTAAGCGCTGTCCTGCAAATCGCCAACAGCGCCTACGATAGCAAGAGGTGCTAAATCTAAATTTTCTGAGCTCATTGCTCTTGCAACTAGATATGTAACTCCAGCGCCGCTAACAGCTGTAGAGCCGTCAAGCTGGAAAAAATGAGGATTCAGTTCAAGCTCATCTTTAGCGCTATAAAAATCAAGTAAGGAATTACCTTTGAGCTTGCGCATACTGGGCTTATGATGATCTGTAATAATAAAACGCAAGTCTTCCAAATATTCTATGACGCCGGAGCCTAAATCTGCAAACCAAATCAACTGGCTTTCGTTCTTCAACCTTTCAATTGTACACTCATCCAACTGCTTTACGAACTCTATGCTGTGCTCAACATTAGCTCTGCTCAATGCTGTACTAGCAATAGCTGCGGATGCAATACCATCTGCATCAATATGAGATACAAGTTTTACTTCTTTATGCGCTTTTAAATACGAAGCTATCTTCTCTGCTTTGGCAAGCATTCTCAGTAGAAAATGATTTTAGATAGATAAATAATATACCTGTACAATACAGCCAAAGCACAAAAATTTATTAACCATCTAACAAATTCTTACAAAGAAAAAAAATGCTTGTAAAAGATGTAATGACCAAATATGTAATTACCTTAGCTCCTGAGAATACTATTCGAGAGGCTTCTGAAAAGCTGGCTTCAAAAAACATTAGCGGCGCACCTGTTGTTGATAAAAACAATAAAGTTATGGGTATTTTAAGTGAAGCAGATATTCTAAGAGTTTTAAAAACGCGCTACAGCGCTCCCAATATCGTATTTTTACCTACGCCGTTCGATTTAATAGAGATACCTTTTCGTCAGGCTATAACGTTTGCAGAAGTTAAACTCAGTTTAGAAGATATTAGTAGGAAGAAAGTAACTGAGGTAATGACAAAGAATCCCATTGTGATAGGGTGCAATGATACTGTTGAGAAAGCTGCTGAGATTATGGTGGAAAGAAAAGTTAACCGACTGCCGGTTGTAGAGAACGACAAACTTATTGGTATAATCACAAGAGGCGATATTATAAGAAGTTTTGCAGGTAAGTAAAAAATGTCTATTAGAGTACTTGAAAAGATTCTAGAGGAGCTCGGAATTTTTTTAGATGAGCTAGAAAAGAGCTACGCTTATCAAGAGCTTGTAGAATATCTGGGGATTGCTGGCGGTGCTGATGAGTGCGAAGCCTTAGAGCAGGCATGGCTTAGCCCTGAGCACAGAGAAGCGATAGAGGAGTATTTGAAAAGATTGAAAAAAAGGAAGAAGAAAGAGATTTTAGCTGAGCATTAGAAAGAGGGCAAGCATTGCTATAATCAGTATTATAGCTAAAAGTAGTAATATCATTACCAAACTTCTATCAGTTCCAAATATTATAGGTATTGGCCCTAATAACACAATTCCGCCAGCCTTGAGCTTCTTCTCTCCTTTACCCGCAGGTGTTATTTCCTGCTCTTCTTCATAAACCAACCCTTTAGTGAAGCCAAAAACGAACAAGATTAAACTTAAAATTATGAACAGAGCGCCTAGAAATCCAAGTAGTCCCGTAGTATAGAAGACTGGTATAAAAAGAAACAATGAGATACTTCCACTTATTAAAGCACTTAATGCTATCAATATAATTCCCGATACAAATACTATAAACGCTAATCTAAAATAGTTCATGTTTTACAAAAATATTAACTATTATATAAACCTTAACCCATTATTTACTAAAGAATGCTTCATCCAAGCGAAGAGTTGCGCTCTACCAAAAGTGCTAAGCTAGAAGGTAAAACAATCGTTCTAGGAATTACAGGCAGTATTGCAGCTGTAGAGACTGTGAAACTGGCTAGAGAGCTTATAAGGCATGGCGCAGAGGTTTTTGCAGTAATGAGCTTTGAAGCTCATAAAATAATCCATCCCAATGCTGTTGAGTTCGCTACCGGCAACAAACCTATCACTGAAATAACTGGTAAAGTTGAGCATGTATCGCTATGTGGCTCAACAAAGAGTAAAGCTTCGCTTCTGCTTATTGCACCATGCACAGCTAATACTATTTCTAAAATAGCATGTGGTATCGATGATACGCCAGTAACTACATTTGCAACTACAGCGCTCAGCTCTAAAATACCAATTATCATTGTGCCTGCGATGCATTCTAGTATGTATGAACATGAAATTGTGCAAGAGAATATAAAGAAGTTGAAAAAGTTAGGTATAGAATTTATAGAGCCCAGGGTGGAAGAAGGAAAAGCAAAACTCGCTAGTATAGGAGAAATAGTTGAGAGAGTAATAAGGAAACTATGGAAAAACGATTTAGAAAACAAAAAAATATTGGTGATAGCAGGCTCTACCGCTGAGCCTATCGATGATGTGCGCTTTATAGCTGCAAAAAGTTCAGGAAGAACAGGTATAGAAATTGCAAAGTGCGCGTTTGAACGTGGTGCTGAGGTTGAATTACTTTACGGCTCAGCTTTAGAGCAAGCTCCGAACTACCTTAAAACAGAAAGATTCCAATCTACTGACGATTTGAGACGCAAGTTAAAAAATTTAGCTTCTTATAATGTTATTATTTGTCCTGCTGCAATCTCTGATTACATACCTAAAAAGGAAGCAGGTAAATTATCTTCCGAAAAAAAACATTTATTACTGAGCTTGACACAAGCTCCTAAGATATTAGAATTAATAAGAAAGGATTATAAAAAGTATCTTGTCGGGTTTAAACTAGAAAGTAACGTATCTAGAGAAGTGCTCTTAGAGCGAGCGTATAGAAAGCTAAAATCAGAAAAGTTAGATTTAATTGTAGCTAACGATTTGAAAAATATTAGCCATGAATCAAGCGAGGTTTTAATTATAGATAGAAATAAAAATTTTATTTTTGTCAAAGATAGAAAAGAAAAAATTGCAGATAGAATATTAGATAAGATAAAAGAAGATTTATGAGAGTTGCAAGAGCTTTCGCACCAGGGCATATTACAGGATTCTTCAGAATAGGCAATACTGCAAAAGATTTTCGCAGAAAAGGCTCTAGAGGCGCAGGTTTGTGCTTGTCTGAGGGAGTAGTCACAGAGGCAGAGGTGGAAAGAAGTGCCACTAGAAAAATAGTGATTTTTTTAAACAATAAAAAAGCAAAAGCTGAGGTAACTAGAAAAGTAGCTGAAGAACTTGTGAGTAATGAGAATTTAAATGTTAGAGTGAAGAGCTCATTCCAACTCCCTATCTCACAGGGTCTTGGCATTAGTGGTGCAGGCGCTCTGTCTACAGCACTTGCATTAAACGAAGCTTTAAGACTAGGATTAAGCTACGAAGTTCTTGTAGCTATAGCGCACAAAGCGGAACTTTATTGCAAAACAGGTTTGGGAGATGTGGTTGCGCAAAGTATAGGAGGATTTGAAATAAGATTGAAAGAGGGTCTGCCACCATTTGGCTTGATTAAAAATATCACATGGCACAATGGAAATAAAATTGTAATTTCTGTAGTAGGTAGAAAAATAGAGACAAAATCCGTTCTTACAAACCCAAGTTTAAGAGCTAAAATTAATTTCTGGGGCGAAAAATGCTTGAAAAAATTGATTAGAAAGATGAGTATCGAAAACTTTTTCGCTGTTTCAAATGAATTTGCATTAAAAACAGGTCTGGCACTAAAAAAGGTAATTGAAGTTGTAGAGAAATGCCAAGCACATGGTTACGCAGCCCAAACTATGCTCGGAAATTCTGTGTTCGCAATTGGCGATACTAAGAAATTGGTTGGGATGCTGAGAGAATACGGACATGTCTATATATGCTCTATTGGCGAAAGAGCGAAAATTTTGGTTTAAGAAACATTTCTGCCGAAAGATTTTTTAACAAGCTCATATATAATATTAGATGGCTAGGAGAAGGCAGATAGCTCACGGGAGCCCTTTTCTTTTTTCTTTAAAAGAAAAAGAAAAGCGCTCTGTGGAAAAGAAAAAGAAGCAAGGGATTGCCTTGCAACCCCTTGAGAATACGAAGATTGCTAATGCAATAACAATTACTAATTGCGTAGCTTCTTTTCTTTTTTCCCTGAAGGCTTTTTCTTTTCTTGGAAAGAAAAGAAAAAGGCTTCTGAGGAAAGTCCTCCCTCTGAGAGCAGGAGCGCAAGCGCAAGCTTGCAAGGCGAGAGCCTTAAGTTAAGCGCAGAAACGGCACAGCTCTTTAGTATATGATGATTGCAAGAGCATGAAGTTCTAAAGAGATTTGGTGAAACGGCTATCTTACTCTAGAGCAAGCCCAAAGAACAGGATGACTAGCTCAAGACTGTGAGTAGGGCGCTTAGTCACATGCTATCAAGCCTTTTTCTAGTAATAGGAAAGGCTGAACAGAATGAGGCTTACGTCCTTCACCTAGCCACCTTTCGTTTCTTCCCTTTTACCTTTGAGTTAAGGTACTGTATAATGGCACATAAAAGCGGTATTGACGAAACTGATAGGGGGAAAGGTTATCGACCAGGAAACACATTCGTACTTTTTGATCACATGATATACTGGGATGCTGTTTCGACAGGGGGCAAATATTGGAAAAGACAAGTACAGTTTTTTACGCATGAATTGGGGCATAACTGTGGTCTCTATGACACTACCTGTGGTTGTGCTATGGACGGAAAAGAACACTATCAGGGTAACATATCTTCGCTGAGAATGCATTATTGTTCTTCCTGTCTAGCACAACTCAATACAGAAATACAATTTGAAAAAATTTGGTGAAACAAGATGCTCTACAAGAAAAAGATTTTTATATTATTGATCGTGTCCTTGTGTTTGGTATCTTTGATTGGCGGGTATTATTATTTCTGGAAGCAATGGCGTGCCACACTAGGATTACGGGAAGAATGTTACTACAATTACACTGTCTGTATCTCTCCACCAAATAGTGAAAACTTTACCCTGCTTTTACCTTTGCCAGTGATAATCAACATTACCGATTGGTCAGAATTTATTGAGAACCCAAAAGTCGATGGGCAACTCCCACCTTTTATTGAGAATCTTACTATTTATGGAAATGCCACTTACGATGTAATTGATACAGAAAGAGGCAAAGCTCTGAAAGTTGTAGGAAATGGGAAAGTAGATATATTCACAGAAAATTATATCAAACACCAAAAAAAGTATATCGTATTAAGTATGATCCACAAAGAGCAGGGGGAAATATTCTATTACATTTATTCTAATGTATCTTTCCCATCTCCAGGATGCAAGATCTATATAGATTGGTGGTGTGATGTTCATCTGCAAGCCAAGGGAGATGGTTATTTTTATCCCGGAAGAATTACATGTGATATAGCACAGTATGATACTTGGGTGAAAGGAGTAAGAATCAAAGAGGCGGGGTGGAACTTAGTTACCGGATCATGTGGGTTAATGGTGGCTTAACTGTCGTGTTGGTAGCAGTCAGCATAGCGTTTTCATTAGCTGTTAGGCGTGGAAAAACGATAGTTTAGTATCTCTGAGGACAGGCCTTTGCTTTCTTGCACTCTTAACTTCTGCAAGGTCTAAAACACATTCTAAAACACAAGGTTTACCGCCTGCAGTTGCTATTAATTTTCCTAAAGGATTTATAACTCTGCTACCACCCCAAAATGTAAGTTTTTTTTCTCTGCTTACAAGATTTGCATAAACCAAAAACACTGTGTTTTCTAATGCTCTCGCTTGAGTCAAAACTTCAAAATATCTCTGGCTCTGCACTGGAGCTGCGGAAATACAAATTATAATATTCGCGCCTTTAAGGGCATAGAATTTAGCAAGTTCTGGAAAGAACAAATCGTAGCATATCATCATACCCAATTTGCCAAATTTAGTATTCGCAATAACAGGATCCTTGCCCTCCCTAAAATAAGATTTCTCTTTGAATTTCCAGAAATGCGGTAGATGGATTTTTCTATAGCTCTTTGCCAATCCATCGCATGTTACCAAGACACTGGAGTTATACACAGATTTTCCTGCTAACTCAGGCATACCGAAAATCACATAGCAGTTTTTCGATTGCGCAAGTTTTGTAATTCTACTCATACTTTCGCCTTCTAAAGGTTCCGCAAGTTCAGAAAATCTATCGTCACATTCATAGCCCGTAAGGAATAGCTCGGGAAATACTATTAGCTCTGCTTCGCTTCTTCTAATTTTACTCTCCATAAATTTTAAATTTTCTTCTTTGTTGCATGTTGAAGGAGCACCTTGAACTATCGCGACTTTTAGTCTCATAGAAAGGAAGAATATCTTTTGATTATATTTATTTATTCGTATACAGATTCTTTGCTATGAAAAAATCAGAACTTGAGGCACGATACGTAGAACTTATAAAATCGTTTATCAGAGCTAAAGTAAAAGAGGCAAATGCAGGAGGCGCAGTTGTTGGATTAAGTGGTGGATTAGATTCTGCAGTCACTGCCAAGCTGTGCATTGAAGCTCTAGGAAATAAAAATGTACTGCTGCTGATACTCCCTGGGAAAATTACAAAATGGGATGATACTAAAGACGCTATAGAGTTCGCAAAAACTTGGAAAGCGAATTATAAGGTTATAGATATTTCTAAAATCGCAGATAACTTTGTTTTAGAAAAAGCAACTCGTGAAGAATACGGTAATATACAGGCAAGGGTAAGAATGATTCTCCTCTACTTTTTTGCAAACAAGCTAAACTATCTTGTTGTTGGTACCGGTAATAAATCAGAGAGACTTGTGGGCTATTTTACAAAATATGGAGATGGCGCTTGCGATATTTTGCCCTTGGGCAATCTATATAAAACTCAGGTAAGAGAGCTAGCAAAAGGGCTGGGAATTCATCATAAAATCATCGCTAAAGTTCCTAGCGCTGGGTTGTGGAAAGGACAAACTGACGAGAAAGAGTTGGGTATAAGTTATAAGAAGCTTGATATGATTTTGATGAAATTAGAAAAAGGATTGAGCTGTAAAGAGATTGCGAAAGAGCTTGATTTGCCGTCAAGAGAAGCTGGGCGCGTAAAGAAGATGATAGAAAGTTCTGAGCATAAAAGGGCGCTACCAGCAATTCCTGAAGTCAGGTAATTAAGTTATGTAATAATACTCGCCTTTCTCCTTCTGCTCCCTGTCTAATCTTGATTCGGGCTTGTTTATCCTCGGTCTGTTGCTGTCAGCATCTCTTCTGAAAGTTATATCTAAAGATTTCAAAAATAGATTCATACCTGTGCGCATATCAAACGGACCTTGAGCAAAACCTTCTTTAGCTGGTATTCCTGAGAACACCACCAAACTATCAGCCACAAGATCTATCAAATAAACGTCGTGATCTACAATCATTGCGCTTTTACCTCTTTGCTCCATCATTTTTCTTATAGTTTTTGCAGCCTCCATTCTCTGGCTAGAATCGAGATAAGCGGAAGGTTCGTCAATCAAATAAATATCTGCTTCTTGCGCCAGCGCTAAAGCAATTGCAACTCTTTGTAGCTCGCCTCCAGATAGAGCATTTACAGATTTGTTGTACAGACTCTTTAAGCTCAGTCCTCGTTCAAGCTCTACTAGCAAACTTGCTTCAGCTGTTTTCTCGGTGAGCAGTTCTTTGACTTTTGCATCGCCTTTAAGATTTATATATTGAGGCTTGTAACTAATAGTAAGAGCAAGGTCAATTTTACCTTCGCTAGGTTTTAGCTTGCCTGCCAAAAGCTCCATAAAAGTAGTTTTACCAGTAGCATTGGGCCCTACAATACCTACAACTTCGCCTTTATGCACTTTACCTTCGCTTACTCTAAGTACGAATTTCTCGTAACTTTTTACTAAAGCTCCGTATTCAAAAAATACTCCGCTAGGCCATCTGCGTATTGCAGGCTTAGTAGCAAATTCAATCTTCCAATCCCTAAACCTCACATTTTCTTCTTTTAAATAGCCTTCAAGATAGTCGTTAATTGCAACCCTTGCCGTTTTAGGCTGAGCCACGATTCCGTAAGCGCCCTCACTACCGTATAAAAGACATATTTCGTCTGCTAGAAAATCCAGAACTGCTAAGTCGTGCTCTACAACAACTACTTTTTTTCGCTCCGCCAATACTTTTATAATTCTAGCTGCTTTTAATCTCTGGTATACATCAAGATAAGAGGAAGGCTCATCGAAAAAGTAAATATCCGCGCTTTTCAAAATTGTATTTGCAATCGCTACTCTTTGCAATTCGCCACCTGCAAGAGTAGCTAGGTAACGTTCCTTTAAATCTTCAAGCTCTAGCTGCTGCATAACGAAATTCAAATGCTCTTTAGAAGGATTGTTACTTTCAAGGAGCTCTATAACTTTTTTATTTGTGCAGGTATCGAGCAGTTTATCTACATATTGAGGCTTTATTGAGGCAGTGATTTTTTTAGTTGCAAGCTTGCTTAAATAGTTATAAAGTTCAGTACCTGCAAATTTTTTCAAGCAGTGCTGCCATTCAGCTGGCTTATAGCAATTTCCTAAATTAGGAACAAGGTCTCCGCACAGTATATTTAAAGCTGTAGTCTTTCCTATACCGTTAGGACCTAAGAGAGCAATAACTTTTCCTTCTTTTATAGACGGCAATCTAAACAATCTAAACTCGTTCCTGCCATACTGGTGCACAAGCTCCTCTTTCAGCTCTTCTGGTAAATTAATAATTTTAATAGCTTCAAAAGGGCATTTGTGCGTACAAATACCGCACCCTACGCAAAGCTCTTCTGAAATCGAAGGCTTGTCAGCTACTAGCACAACAGCTTCTTTACCGCTCCGAACCACAGGACAGTATTTAATGCATTCTAAACCGCAAATCTTAGAATTACAGCGTTCTTTTAGCAAAGCGGCAAGTCTCATTGATTTTAATGAATACATTCGTAGGATAAAAATTTTATATATTTTAAGCTGATATAGTACTGATGAAAACTGCGCTTTTAGCCTTCGTGATTATTTCTGTTACAATTAGTATTTCAGGGTGCTTAGATGTCCATTTAGGTAAAGAGCTGTTCGGTGGAAAGACTTTTCTTCCCGAGATAAATTATAAAATTACTGATAAAGCCAGTTTAGAATATACATTCACTACAATTATTCCAGAGCAGCAAACTGATGAGAAGCAGTTTACAATAATTGAAGGAACTTACTCTTTACGTATAGATATCAAGGTTAATATTAAGACTTTTCCGGAGATTGCAGAGCTTATACCGCTTACTGAGATAATAGCTCAGCAAAGGTATGTAACTGTATCTTTAGATTCGCCGGATGGCATATATTTTAACAAAACTTATAGAGAGACTGCGGAAGAATCTCCACTGATATCGAGCCCTACGCCAGGCATGTGGAAACTCAGAGTAGAAGCTTCAGGTATTGGTTATTCAGGTGAAAACGTGAGTTATAACGATTATTATTGCACAAAAGCATCTGCTAGAGAGCCGCTCTAGCCTAATATTGATTTTATTAGCTCTACCCCTTTTTCTATGTTTTCAATAGAATTTGCGTAAGAGAAGCGAATATGCCCCTTACCGCCTTCTCCGAAAGCTGTTCCAGGCAATGTGCAGACTCCTATTTTCTCTAATAGAAGCTCTGCAAGCTCTTCGCAAGTATAGTTTGTTTCTTCAATATTAGGGAATACATAGAAAGCGCCTTTGGGTAATAGGCACTTAAATCCTTTTACAGAATTCAATCCTTTAACTATAGCATCTCTTCTGCGCTTAAATTCTTTAACCATCTTTTTTACTTCTTGTTCACAACGCCTTAGCGCTTCTATACCTGCGTATTGAACGAAAGAGTTGGTACAGCTAACTGAGTTTGTAATGAAAGTAGTTATTTTTCGTGCAAGCTCTTTATTAGTAATAATATAGCCAAGCCTCCAGCCAGTCATTGCAAATGATTTAGAAAAGCCGTCTATAAGTACTGAGCGCTCAGTGCAAGCATCGTATTTACATGGAGAATAATGCTTGCCATCATAGATTATCTCTGAGTATATTTCATCAGATATTACGAACAAATCATGATCTTCAGCTAACTCAGCGATACCTTTCATATCTTTTTCTGTATTCGTTCCACCTGTAGGGTTTTCTGGTGAGTTTAGGATAATAAGCTTAGTTTTATTAGTGATTTTTTCGTTAATATCCTCAGGAGTCATTCTAAACTCTTCTTCATCTACAAGCTTTACAGGCACTTTTTTAGCACCCACGTAATCTATTAGGGAGTAGTAAGTTGGATAGCCTGGGTCTGGGTATATAACCTCGTTGCCTTTTTCCACCAAAGATAAAATAGAATAAAAAACCGCAGGCTTTACGCCAGGAGTTATTACTACTTGCTCTAGCTCTGGCTCAAAGCCTCTTTTAATTTTAATATATTCTCTAACACTCTCGCGTAGCTCTAAAAGCCCTGCTGAAGGTACATAGTGAGTGAGATTGAGGTCCAATCCTTTTTTAGCAGCTTGCTTTATAGCGCTAGGCGTATTAAAATCAGGCTCGCCTATTTCAAAATGTATTATCTTTTTACCTTCGCGCTCCAGCTGCTTTGCTTTAGCAAGAGTTTCAAAAGCAGCTTCGCCACTTAGCCTATACAACGATCTAGCAAATCTATTGCTCATATTAACGAAAAGGTTCTAGAGCGGTAAAAAGTTTTCCAACAATATTCACACCAGCAAATGCACATTACCAATTCTTACATTTTCTAAATATTTAGTTGCTATTTTATAGCATTTAAAAGCAAGCTCTTTTGAGGTTACGGGCATATCGGTCATATAAAACTGTGGATGAAATGCAAGTAAATTATATGGAATTTTTTTGCTTAGCGCAGAGATAAATTTTGCAATATTCTCGACTTCTTTTTCATCAACGTAGCCGGGGACAAGTAAAGTACTTGCGACTAGGAAATTATAATCAGAACTAAAGTTTTCTGCAAGCCATTCGAAATTAGCGAGAGTGTTTTTATTTGAAACGCTGCATAGCGCAATATTGAGCTCTTCAGTATGAGCTTTCAAATCGAATTTAATAGTACCTTTGGATTGGAAAGCTAGCTCAGCAGCTTTTTTAACTATACTTCTGCTCATGCTACCATTAGTTTCAAAACATATTCTTACATCATTTCTAGTTCCTAGAATAATTTTACTGGTTTCAATTGCATGCAGAATTTGAGGTGTAGGATCGCCGCCAAAATAGCAAACGCACTTTGTGCTTCCATCTACTTTAGAGGCGAGTTCATTTGCACTCATTACAGGTCTCAGCTCTTTCACTAAGTGACGATAATGCCAGTTCTGACAGAAAAGGCAATTAAAGCTACAAGCGCCATAAAACACCGCTAAGTTCTTGTACTGGTAGCTGAGCTTGCGATTTTCGCAGAACTCCATTGCAACGCAATTCGTTGGTAGAGCATCATAGTACCATTCTAGAACTGCATTATTATTGCCAACAAGACTTTCAATTCTACCGTTTCTATTAACTCTTATCCCGCAATACCCTATTTCGTCAGACTTGAGCTTGCAGTTGTTTAAGCATAGCCCGCAATCAATACCACCTTCACTTTTAGGTGGCTCAATAGGCATAGAAAATTTTCCCCTTATATTTGAGTGTGCTTCTTTAACCAAAGGCTCTGCCTCTTGCCATCTACTTTTAATGCAGTTGGAGCATACCGCGAGAGTTTTTGATGTTTCTATACCTTCTTTCCCACAGACCCTGCATTTGACTTTTTCAACACCAAAAGAATACAAAGATCTAAACATTCTTATTACGATTTAGCTCTACAAGAGTTGTACTTCCGTTAGGCGAAACTAAAATATTTGAGTCTTTGCCTACAAGTTCAAATGCTAAATTTAAGGCAGCCTCTATGTTCTTTGCGTACCTTAATTTAAAAACATGCTCTACAATATTTCTTTCTATTTCAGAAACTAAAATAATATTTAATTTTTCAAGAGCTTTAAGTAAATAATAAGCTTTATGCACACCCATAACAAAATTTTCAAGTAAATGAGCTTTTACCTCGTCACTACTACTATATTTTTGCATTGCTTGATAAAATATATCGCTTCCAATACCATTAGAGCATTTGCATACAAGAATTAGCACTCCACCTTCTTTTATAACCTCAATAACTGTCTGAATAGCTTTAATTGCTTGATAGAAATCAATATCGTGAGGATGACCATCAGCAGCTGCAACTACAATATCTGGTTTTTCAGATATTTTTACTTTACACATTCTATCAACGAGCTCAACGCATTTGTAAAAAGCGTCATGGCTACCAGCATACACGCCAACAAGTTTGCGCTGCGCATTCTGCACTACATTAACTAAAAAATCTACGTTTGCAAGCTCGTAAGCTTCTAGCATATCTAAATGAACAGGATTATTTTCCAAATTACCTAGTCTGCAGTTTCTATCGAACATTAGCTTGTGATTGCTCTGAATAGTTTCATGTGCAGAAACACCTGGCAAAATAGATTTTCTTCCGCCGCCATATCCTGCAAAATAATGGAGCTCTACATCGCCAATTAATATTCTAAAATCAGCTTCTAGATATGTTTTATTGAGCTTTACTTCAGTACCTCTTGAAGTACTACCTACATATTCAAACTCATTAGGATATTTAGAGCTACTAGAAATATAATTTAAAGGCATTCCTAAAAGATTTCTAGCATCTTTATCAGAGACTTTCTCATGACTGCCGCATGCGAATATCGCTGTAATACTCTTCTTGGGCAAATTCAGATTCTCTAGCAAAAAAGGCATTATCAATTTTGTTGGGCATGGCCTTGTATTGTCATCAACTACTATTGCAACTTTATCGCTACTTTCAACTTTATCTTTTAACCTGTCGGTTGCTAAAGGGTTTAGAATCGCATCTCTAATTGCGCTGGTATTTACAAGCTTTAGCTCGTTAGGCTTAACAATGCCGAGAACATTCTTATCAGGAATATCGACAGGAATATCCCTTTTACCATAAGGTAATCGCAATCTCATTAATCTATGATTAAGTCGGTAGGTGTATATTATGTTTTTGCTTTCACCACAAGAGAAGGGGAAAAAAACAATCTATTTATATTGGAAAAGAATTATTGATTTTGAGCTATGAAGAGAATTATTGTATGCTCTGTAATACTAATTTTACTACAGGCACTTTCAGGCTGCATAGAGCCCAAGATAGAAGTGCCTAAATATGTTTTAAAAGCTGTGCTAAAAATAGAGCCTCAAGTAGCTTATCCAAATCAGAGTATAATTTTTGATGCAAGCGCTTCGCAAGGCGAGATTGAAGAGTATTGGTGGAATTTTAACTTGACCACGATAGTATGGCAGCTCGGTGATAAAGTAATGACTTATAGCTATCAACAGCACGGAATATATAGAGTGGGATTGAAAGTTGTGGATAAGGGAGGTAATGAGAGTGCAACTGCAGATTTTGTTTATGTAAACTATCAAGCTACAATTTCTGGCAGCTTAGAAAAATCGCAGAAAAACGATACCTACATGCCGATAGGTACGCAAGTAAAGAGGGCTGTAATCACTCTGAATTACGAGCCGGAATATGCGCTGATCACTAAGAAACAGTTAGAAAATTTAGATCTATCTGCAAAAGTAAGGTGGGGTGATAATTATACGTATGTAAAATCAGATAATGCAACGCCCGACAATGGGACAGCTGTGGTTGAGCTGAGCAAATGGGACATCCTATTTAATGCCTATGCTGATAGTTGGTATGCGGAAGTGTATTATAATATTACCGTTGACGCACCCGGTAAAAGGCAAGAAGTTCACTACACTCTAAAAATAGAGATTTATTACAATTCTTAAATGAAGAAAAGAATAGCTGCTATAGAAGCTGCGGAACAGAAATATAGAGCCTTGGTTGAAGAGAGGGATAAGTTCAATCGGAATGCTAAATTAGTCGGAGATGAAATGAGATTGCTAAATGATAGTAAAGGAGCGCTTTTTAAGACTCTTAACGAGTTAAAGAGTAGCAAAACTGCTGCTATTGAGAAAATAAAATTGCATAAGAGTAAACGTGATGAATTGCATAAAAAAGCAAAAGAATTGCTAAGTCTAAGGAGGAGTACCAGGAAGAAAATAATCGAAAGTTTGCCTGAGGATCTAAACGAGTTAAAGAAAGAGCTCGAAGAGCTTGAGTTTAAGCAGCAAACTATGCCTCTAACTCTAAAAGAAGAAAACAAAATTATCAATAGAATAAGAGCTATGATTTTTAAAGCTAAAAATTTAGAAGCAGCTTTAGAGGAGCAGGAGCAACTAAGTATGGAGCTTTCTAATATAAATACAACAATAGACGAGCTTTTTAAAAAAGCTGATGAAGAGCACGCTGAAGTCGTTAAGCTCAGTGAAGAGGTTAAAGAGTTAAACGATAAGGGCAAGGCACTATTTAACGAAATTGCTGAGATTATTAATAAAATCAAAAAGAAGAACAAAGAATACTTAGAATTAAAGAGTAAAGCAGACGAATTCCATAAAAGAGCCTTGGGAATGAGAGCTACTGTGATTGCTTTTAAAAAAGAAGAAAGATTAAGAAGAGAGCTGGAGCGCGAAGCTTTGGAGAAGAGGAAATTAGAAGTAGAGACTCAACTTAGCGATAAAAAAGAGCTAGAAAAATTTATTGATAAATCGCTTGAAGATTTGAAGAAGAAGGGAAAGATAGAACTATAGTATCCAAAAAAGTTAATAGCTCTAAAAACCTTAAAATGAACGAATGGAAGACGTCTGGATTGAAAAATACAGGCCTTATAAACTATCGCAAGTTGTAGGTCAAGATGAAATTGTTAATAGATTAAAAGCTTACGTAAAAACTGCAAGTGTGCCTCATTTGCTTTTTGCAGGTCCGGCAGGCACTGGCAAAACAACATGCGCAATTGCCCTAGCGAAAGAGCTTTTTAGCGATGTTTGGAGAGAGAATTTTAGTGAGATGAATGCGAGCGATGAAAGGGGTATTCAAGTTGTACGCACTAAAATAAAAGATTTCGCAAGAACAGCTCCTTTAGGCAACGTGCCTTTTAAACTGATATTCCTTGACGAAGCAGATGCTCTAACACCAGATGCACAAGCTGCCTTGCGTAGAACTATGGAAAGATTTACTAAAACATGCCGCTTTATACTTTCTGCAAACTACTCAAGTAAAATCATAGAGCCTATTCAGTCGCGGTGCGCTGTTTTTAGATTCAGGCCTATTAGAGGAGAGGATACTAAAAGATATCTTAAATATATTGCGGAGCAGGAAAAATTAAAACTTACTGAAGAGGGATTAGAAGCGATAGTATACATTGCTGGCGGAGATATGAGGAAAGCGATTTCTGTACTTCAAGTAGCTGCGAGCATTTCCAAGAAAATAGACGAGAATTCTATTTACAAAATAGGCTCTACAGCTAAGCCTGAAGAAGTAAGAGCTTTATTAGAGCTTGCACTCAAAGGCGATTTTCTTAGAGCTAGGGATGCGTTAGACGAGCTTCTCATAGAATACGGGCTGAGCGGCGAAGATATTATCAAGCAAATTCACAGAACAATATTTGATTTGAATATTCCAGACAAAACTAAAGTAGAGCTCATTGATAGGGCTGGCGAAATTGAATTTAGAATAGTTGAAGGTGCTAACGAAAGAATCCAGTTAGAAGCTTTGCTCGCTTATTTCGCGTTAGCCGGGAGCAGAAAGAAATAAATTTATAAAATATAGCATAAAAAGGTTAAGAACTGAATGAGGCTAGCATTAAAATTAGCATACGACGGTAAAAAATTCTTGGGATATGCGAGGCAGAAAGAGCTTAGAACTGTAGAAGGCGCAATTATAAAAGCCTTACGAGAGTTAGATATTATTAATTTGAAAAGCTGCAAATTCCAATCTTCTTCAAGAACTGACAGAAATGTTAGCGCTCTCGGTAATGTGATTGCATTTAATACAAATTTTGATTACCGTGATATTATCAAAGCTCTAAACGTAAATCTTAAAGACATATGGTTTTACGCTAAAAAAATAGTAGCGCCGGACTTCAATCCTAGACACGCTGTTCAGCGCTGGTATAGATATTTTTTAATGAAAGATAAACTTAAAATTTCAAATATATGCAAATCAGCAAAGCTTTTTATTGGTAAGCATGATTTTTCTAGTTTTGCAAAGCCTTCTGAAAGGTGTAGCGTTAGAAAGATAGATTATATAGGAATAACTTCAAAAGAGCCTTTCTTAATTATAGATATTAAAGCACCCAATTTCTTGTGGCATCAGGTAAGGAAAATTGTGACTGCATTGCAAAAAGTAGGGCTTGAAGAGTTAAGCGCTAAGGATTTAAAAGAAGCACTTTCCGGAAGTAAAAAATTAGAGCTTGCACCTGCGCCACCAGAGAGTCTCATACTAATGGATGTTAGATATAATTTCAAATTTGAGGTTGACCGCAAAGCATTAGAGCTTTTAAGAAAATTTTTAAATTGGAAATTTGAAAGTTTAGAAGCTGAACGCAGTATAGTTGAGAGCTTGCTCAAAACCTTAAATACTATCTAGGACATAACTAAATTTAAAGAGGTGAAAATAAAATGATAGAACTTGCAGAGAAAAGAGTTGAAAAAATGCTTGAAAAGCTTGAAGGGCTTGTAGAGAAAGTACCTGAAGCTAGGAAGCTTGTGGCCCAGCTGAGAGAGCGACTACCGACTTTTGGCGAACGAACAGCGAAGGGAATAGCTGCTATTAGAGAGGCTATGCCTAAACTAGGCGATATAATCAAAGCTTTAGAAAATAAAGAGACCATAATAAAATGCTCTTTCAACAAACTTAATATTACGATAGACGGCGAAAAAACATTTTCTATTACTCTTTTAAAGACGGCTGGAAAATAAGAGCTATATGGAAAAGACTGCTGAGCTGCTGCTTAAAGCTTGGAATAGTATTAAGAGTGGCTCTCTAACTATAGAGCTGGCTCAAAATATCTGTATTGCCAAGGTCTCAATAGACACTAACAATTTTCAATTAGATATTTTTGAGCCTAAAAATTCTTTGTTGCAAGCGCTAAAAACATTTATACAGACAAAATCAGCCCAATTCGCAATTCCAGAACTTGCAGAGCTTGAAAAACTATCTAAAAAAGAGAAACTGAGTAGCCTTAAAGTGTTATTAAAAACTCTGGAGCCTTACGCTGAAAAACTATCGTTACAAAACAAAAATTTCGTTCTTAAATACAGAGGTAAAGAGATACTTGTAATAGGTGCTAATGCAAAAGCACCTTTACTAAAATTTATAGGGCTAGAAAAAATAGCGCTCCCTAACAAACTAGCACTTTTGAAGTTTATCAAAGAGCTGAAAATTTAAAAGATGGAGCTTTCTGCACCTGACGAGTTACTTGATAAAGTATTTCGTAAAATAGTTAAAATAAGGATACCGAGAGCTACAAAATTTTTAACTGCTAAATACACTGCAATTGCAAGAATCAACAAATTCGCTTCTTTAATAACGCTAACTCTCAACTCAAGTAAAGCTTTAGACTTTAGTAAAAATAAAATATCGCGTTTTTATTACGAGCTTGCTGATTTGCTCATCGGGGTTGAAAAACTAAACGCTGCGCAGCATGCCATTGCTAGCGCTATGAAAATTATAGAGAATCTTAGAGCTAAATACATAGCAGATATTAAATTAGCCAAAGGTATTAAAGAAATTGCAGTGCTGAGAAAAGAGGCTTACGGTAGAATCTGCTCTGTGGTTAAGAATCTAAAGCCAACACTAGAGTTTATTAAGGATGCAGAGTCAACGCTCAAAAATATCCCTGTACTTCAAAACCTGCCCACAGTTGTTGTTGCAGGCTATCCTAACGTTGGCAAATCTTCGGTTGTGAAAAAGCTCTCTAGTGCTAAGCCTGAAGTTGCACAATATCCATTCACAACAAAAGCTCTCTCAGTTGGTTATTTTGAGGTGAAGCGGAGAAAATATCAAATTATCGATTCACCAGGCTTGTTAGATAGAGAACTTTCTAAGAGGAACAAGATGGAATTACAGGCGATATTAGCGCTGAAACATCTTGCCCATTGTATTGTCTTCCTAATAGATCCAACATTTCATTGTGGCTATGCATTAGAGCCTCAACTAAGGTTGTTAGAAGAAGTAAATAGCAATTTTAATGTACCTGTGATTGAAGTAGAAACCAAACGCGATATTTTGAAGGCTGATAGCAACAGATTGAAGATATCTACAGAAACTGGTGAGGGCATGGAGGAGCTAAAGGAGCTAATTTTGAGATGCTTGAGTTGTTAAAGGGGGGAGAACTATCCAAAAAAACCGACCCTTTTTTTCTCGACGAGAAATTTTCAATAAGCTTTATTATTCATCACACCCATCTACACTTTGTAGTGATATTAGTAGTGATATGGCTATAATTGCAGAGGAGCTTGCTAAAAAGCAGAAGGAAATAAGCGTAGCAGAATTTTTCGAGCGCAATAAGCAAATACTGGGCTTTGATACTCTAACGAGAGCTATGCTAACATGCGTTAAAGAAGCTGTAGATAACTCTCTCGACGCTTGTGAAGAAGCAAATATCTTGCCTGAAATTATCGTTGAGCTCCGGAAATTAGAGAAAGCACGCGATACTTATATAATAAGCGTTGAAGACAATGGTCCTGGAATAGTAAGAGATCAAATTCCGCCTATATTCGGTAAAATGCTCTACGGCTCAAGGTTCCATGCAATACGCCAGTCTAGAGGACAACAAGGTATTGGTATCTCAGCAGTTGTAATGTATGCCCAGCTTACTACAGGCAGACCTGCAAGAATAACTTCTAAAATTGCTAAAGACAGACCATCTGTCCAAATGGATTTGATGATAGATACAAAAAGGAATGTACCTGAGATTTTGCGCGAAGAGCTTATTCATTGGGATAAAGATAGCGGCACTAAGATAGAGGTTACTGTCCAAGGTAGATATGTAAAAGAGAAGCGTCAAAGTGTAATTGAATATTTGAAAGCCTGTGCAGTAGTAAATCCCCATGCAAAAATAATTTTGATAGAGCCTGACGGTATTAAAACAGTATTCGAGCGCGCTACTGATAAAATGCCTGCGCAGACTATTGAGATAAAGCCGCATCCTGAGGGTATAGAGCTTGGCACTTTACTGAGAATGGCTCGTGCTACAGAATGCCATAAAATTACATCTTTCTTGGTAAATGAGTTTTCTAGAGTTAGTCCAGAGCGTGCTAGAGAGATAACTGAGAGAAGTTGCTTAGAAGAAGAGTTAAGACCACAAGACATGAGTAGAGGTCAAGCTGAAAGATTGTTGGAAAGCTTTAAAATAGTCAAAATAATGGCTCCGTCCACAGATTGCCTTTCGCCAATTGGCGAGACCCTTGTGAAAAAAGGAGTTAAGAAAGAGCTGAAAGCTGATTTTATAGTAACTTCAACAAGGCCGCCTACAGTCTATTCAGGTAATCCTTTTGAAGTAGAAGCTGGTATAGCTTACGGCGGAGAGCTTCCTAAAGAAGAGCCTGTCCAGATACTAAGATTTGCTAACCGTGTACCTTTGCTATATCAGCAGGGGGATTGCGTAATTACTCGTGCAATTGAAAATATAGATTGGCGTAGATATGGGCTAGAGCAAAGAGGAGGTATTGGTGTGCCTATAGCGCCTGCAATATTCCTTGTCCATGTGGCATCTACAAAAATACCGTTTACTTCGGAATCTAAAGAAGCGATTGCGAGCATACCTGAAATCCAGTCTGAAATTGAGTTGGCGTTAAGAGAATGCGCCCGTAAAATGCTATCGCATGTGAGGAAAAAGCAGAAACTTACAAAATTAAAGGAAAAAGAAGAGATTATAAAGAAGGTTCTACCTTTGCTCGCTGAAAAATCAGCTAGAATTTTGAACAAGCCTACGCCACCGATAGAGCAAGTAGTAGCTAAGATTATGAATTCTATTATAATTACAGATAGAATAGAATATGATGAAAAGAACAAAGTCCATAA
>JASEFT010000001.1:0-7825 GCA_030018475.1 Candidatus Thermoplasmatota archaeon | reverse complement strand
ACCGCACTCAAAAGGTTTTAAACTCCTAGCAGTAGTACCAAGCGATGCAAAAGTAAAGGACATAATACCAAAGCCTGAAATAACAGACCATATAATCACATGGAATCTTAAAAAAGTTCCGAGCTTAACGAAGAAGGAACTAAAATTTGAGTTGGAGGGCTTAGATAGAGAAGATTTTGAAGAAAGCGAGCTTTATGTAGAGGGCATAGACCCTGAACTTGTTTCAGGCGCTGAAGTTTGGGACCAAGATGCTTATGAAGCTAGAAAAAGAGAAATGGCTAAGGAGGAGCTAGCAGAGGAAGAAATAGAGGATGAAAGAATTGAGAAAGGCGCTTCCCAGACAAAAGAATCTAGGAAATTGGAGGAGTAAACTCAGCGACAATGGGCTCTTCACGAGATTTTTCGTTGAGTCTATCAGCTGAGTTTAAGCAAAAGGAAATGAGAAAGAAAGAGCAAGAAGTATATGAGAGCCTAAAAGATATTGCATCTGAGATTTATAATAGACTAGAGAAAATCCAGATACCTGCAATTACAATACCTACTAGAACGAAAGCAAATATTGTATTCAGCGACGAGCATAGAGTATGGAAGTACGGCGACATTCTTACTACAAGGAGCGCTAAAACGCTAGACGGCGCTTATATGCTGCTGAGAACAATGTATACACTCGATTTTATAAAATATCAGTTAGAAAACAATAAATCATCTACATTAAGAGAAATGTACTATATTTCTGAAGGCTGGGATTTAGCTAAATTCCATGAGCAGCAAGAAAGTGATCGCTTGATTGAAGACTTAGAAATAATCACAAAGCTAATGCGTGAAGATTTTAAGCTTAGGCCTGAAGAAAACGGCGCTTCTATTATTGGCAATATAACAATTGAAGAGGTTGTAAGGACAGGAGCAGTTAGGAAAATAAATTGTAGAGATGACGTTGGCGATGCAGGCTATACAATACCTTACAAAGTAGAGAAAGAGAAGCTGAAGTTTAAGAGCTACGATGCCGATTTTATTATTGCAATAGAAACAGGCGGTATGTTCGATAGACTTGTAGAGAATAGATTCGATGATAAGGAAAGAGCTATATTAGTTCATTTAAAAGGTCAGCCTGCAAGATGTACTAGAAGAATAATTAAAAGGATGAATGAAGAGCTCAAATTACCAGTAGTAATATTTACTGACTGCGACCCATGGAGCTTTAGAATATTTGCAAGCGTTGCTTACGGAGCAATTAAAACAGCGCATATTTCAGAATATCTTGCCACTCCCGAAGCGCAGTTTCTAGGAGTTTTACCTAGTGATATGGAAAATTATAAACTGCCTACTGACAAGCTAACAGAGCAAGATACAAAAGCATTAGAAGCGGAGAAGACAGACCCTAGATTCAAAGGACCTATCTACGGCGATATTACTTGGGAAGGTGAGATCGAGCTGCAACTAAAGCTCAACAAGAAGTCAGAGCAGCAAGCTTTAGCTAAATACGGTCTAGACTACGTTACAAGCACTTACCTACCTGAAAAGCTTAGTGAAATGGGCGTGATTAAGAAGTAAATTTAGAATTGCCTAGAACATAACGATTATGCACTCTTTGATATTTTGCCGACTTTTTATTACTCCCTTCCATGCTCGCACTATAAAGTTTTCACCCCTATAACTCACAACATTTATAACATTCAACAACTATGTATTACGAGCATAAAAATGGAAGAAGTTCCTAAAAAGATAGAGCATCAGCTCGCGCAATACCAAGAGCTTCAAAGGCAAGCTCAAATAATGATAGCGCAGCGTCAGCAGCTTGAATTACAAATGCGTGAGTCAGAAAGAGCTATTGAAGAGCTTGATAAGCTCAGCAACGACAAGCCTATTTATAAAAGTATAGGCAGCCTTTTAATTAGAGTTGAGAGCAGAGAAGGTATAATAAAAGAGCTAAAAGAGGAGAAGGAAACTGCTGAGGTCAGAGCCAGGACTTTAGATAGGCAAATTGAGAGGCTGAGGGAAAGGCTGAACACCCTGCAAAAAGATATTTCAGAACAGCTTAAAGTGCAAGAAGAGCTTGAGTAATGTCGCTGAGTAAAATTTTAGATTATTTAGAAAAAGACTGCCCTAAACTCGTTCTTCTACATGTAAATGCAGATGTCGATGCTTTAGCAAGTGCTTACGCACTATCAAAAAATTTTAATAATTTAGAAATAGGCGCTTCTGAGAGTATAAGCAAAGATGCAAAAAAACTTGCCGATAAATTAAAACTGAAAATCATTATTGGGCCAAAGCTAAAAAACTACAAATATAATTTCATAGTCGATACTGCAACCCCTGCAATGCTTGGGAAGCTCGCAAGTAGGATGAAATCGCCAATAATTATAGATCATCATGTAAGAACAAAATGGCTCGGCGCAAAATTATATTATTGCGACGATACTAAAAGCTCTTGTGCAGAAATAGTCTGGCAAATTTTAAAGCTCAAAAAAGCGAAGATTGATAAAAATACTGCTCTCGCGCTACTTTCAGGAATAATTACAGATACTGGGCGTTTCAAAAGAGGCTCTGCAGAAACTTTTAAAGCTGTTTCAGAATTGCTCAAAATTGCAGAATTAAAATTAGAAGATATTGTGCCTAGCGAAGAAGAAGAGCGCGATTTCTCAGTGAAAATTGCTTTGCTGAAAGGCATGCAAAGAGTAAAATATACAACTGTAAATAATAAGATTATAGCTTGGACTAATATTAGTGCCTTCGAAAGTACTGTAGCTAAAGCTCTTATTTATTTAGGCGCAGAGCTAGCAATTGTTGGGAGGCAGAGGAACAAAGAGTTTAATATTATATTAAAAGCAAAGGAAGGGCTGAATATCCATTTAGGTAAGCATGCTCAGAAGATAGGGAAGGAGCTAAATGCCCAAGGCAGCGGTCATAAAGGAGCAGCTGGAATTACAGGTAAAGGGCAAGCAGAAAAAGCACTTCACATATGTGTTGAGAAATTTCTAAAAGTACTCGAAAAAGTTAATATACCCTAAAGCTAATTTCTAACCTCATGGAGAAAGTCTATGTTTTAATAAACGTCAAGCGAGGGGCTGCTAAAAAAGTGCATGACTCAGTTAGAAAGCTAAAATGTGTGACTGAGACTAGTATTGTTAGCGGGCGCTATGACGTTTTTGCTAAAATAGAGGGCAAGACTCTTGCAGAAATAACAGATATTGTAATAAATCAAATTCATAAAGTAGAAGGTGTAGAAAGAACTGAAAGTTTGATAGCTTTAAGTTTAGAGATGACCGGCGAAGAAGGTCCAGCATTAAGAGCTGTTTGATTACTTTGCTTTTATATTATAAGTCATAAAATCGCGCGCGCAAATCGAGTTCTTAAATATTTTTCTAGCTTCCTTCTCTAAAATATCTGTTTCCTTATAACGGGGACTGAAATGCACTAAGAACAACAATTTTGCATTCGCTCTTTTAGCGATCATTGCAGCTTGCCTTGCACTGGAATGCGCATATTTATTTGCCTTATCCTCTAACTTGCTGTGTACTGTAGCATCGTGTATTAATACATCGCAATTCTCTGCAAGCTTAACAACGTTTTCACAAGGCCTTGTATCGTTTGCATAAACCAGCTTACGACCTTTTCTAGGCTTGCCAAGCACATCTTCAGGCTTTATTCTCTTACCTTTAAAAACGATACTTTTACCTGACTGAAGTCTTCTGTATAAAGGGCCTTGAGGCAATCCCAGTGCTTTTGCCCTCTCTATTCTAAACCTTCCTGGTCTGTCATATTCTTCCAATGCATAAGCTAAAGTTGGTACGTTATGGTCTGCATAGCATGTTCTTATACGATTCTCTTCAAATTCAATATTATCATTTCCGTTAAGGTCGTAAACTCTAACCTTAAAAGAAGGTGTGAAATAGCCTAACCTTAGAAGCGTTCTTACAAGCTTGCCACTGCCTTTAGGACCGTAAATTTCTAAATCTTCTTTCCTATTGTTGAGTGTCATACTTTGAACTAGCCCCGGTATACCTAGAAAATGGTCCCCGTGAAAATGCGATATGAAAATTTTAGAAATTTTCATGAAGCTTATAGTAGAGCGCATTAACTGCCTTTGCGTGCCTTCTCCGCAGTCAAACAAAATTATTTCTTTACCTAATCTAAGAGCTACGCAAGAGACATTACGGTCTTTAGATGGCCAGCTACCGCCAGTACCTATGAATACAAGTTCCATACCCTAAAAAAGAAAGAAAAATATTTTTACTTAGTTTCAGAGGTCTCTTCGCCTTTCTCCTTCTCCTCTTTCTTAAGCGTTACTTTGCTAGGAAAATATTTCAAAATAATCACATCACCCACAGCTTGTACCCATCTATAAGGAATATTGACGTTTACAGAACCTTCTACAAGGGTTGGATTAGTATCTGTAACGAACAATCCTTCGATTTTATTATTCGCTATATCTAATACTAGATTTTCAACAGTACCAAGTTTTAGCCCTTGATTAGTATAGACAGCGAGATTTGCAAAGCGACTAATCTCTTCTAGCATTTTTTATCACCTTTTTCTATGAATATCTTTACTACATAATAAAGTTTAATATCTCTTTATCAATTTAAGGCTATAAATTTATGCTCTCAAAGCAAGAAATAAGGCAGCGAGTGTGGCATTTGCTAGAAACTAAAAATTTAGTTTCTTTTCCAAGGCCTTGCTATGGCAGAATACCTAATTTTATAGGCTCAGAAAAAGCTTGTGAAAAGTTATTACAGGTCAAAGAATTTAGACTTGCTAACTGCGTTTTCTGCGCGCCTGATAGCGTATTAAGAAGGGCTAGAGAGCTTGCACTAGAAAACAACAAGGTACTTGCAATAGCTACTCCGCATATGAAAAAATTTCTAGAAATACGGAACGTAGAACGTAATAAAATAAAGTTAGCCACCACTATCAGAGGATTCGAATTTTTCGGCAAACATTTAGAAACTAAAGTGGATATTTTCATTCAAGGTGCTGTAGCTGTAGATTTAAAAGGTAATAGGCTAGGCAAAGGCTCTGGCTACGGAGATAAAGAATATTGGTATCTGAATAGTAGGAATTTACTTGCTGATAAAGCGCCCGTCTTAGCAATTGTGCATGAAATTCAAATTTTAGAAGATTTCTCTAAGTTAACTACCCAATATGATGTTAAAGTAAATTATATAATCACTCCTGAAAGAGTTATTGCTTGCAAATAGCTCCGGACTCAAGACCTTTTACAAGCTCTACAATTGCTGAGTTTAGAGTTGTTTCGATGCCTACTCCTTTACCTGTTTCTACAATTTTACCGTTAATAAAATCAATTTCAGTCCTTTTGCCACTTTCAATGTCTTGCAACATACTCGATTTGTTATTTTTAGTCGCTTTAGCAACCTCAAATACATTTTTTATTACCTTACTATAGCAAAATTTAAAATTACCGAATTTATTAGCAACTTTAATACTTTCTTTACAAATTTCTTCTGCTAAAGCTCTAAGTAATCTATCACTTAAAATTGCTCCGTTTCTCAAACCAGTGAGTGCTGTCAGAGGATTAATACATGCGTTAATAATAGTTTTTAGCCAAACAGCTCGAACTATATTCTTAGTAATTTTAGTCTCGATATCTGCAGATTTGAAAATCTTGCTGATTTTTTTTACTCTATCACTAATAACGCCGTCCAACTCGCCAATTACAGTTATACCTCTACCAGCATGATATATTTTACCTGAGCCTAAACGATATACTCCCTGATTGGTTATTCCTCTAACCACGTTTTCCTTGCCCAACTCCTTAACTAATATTTCTTCGTTTAACCCGTTTTGAATGGATAGAACAAAACTTCCTTTAGTCAAATTTTTCTTCAGCTGCTTGCATGCCTCTAAAGTATGGTAAGATTTGACAGCCAGAATTATAAAATCAAATTTTCTATCTGTTTTAGATAGCGCTTTAGGATAGCAGTGAAGTTCACTCTCACCTTGAATTACTAACCCACGCCTTTTTATAGCTTTGATATGCTCTCCCCTGCCTAACAACGTAACATCGCAATATTTACTCAGCAGCCCACCAAACAGCGAGCCTATAGCGCCAGCGCCGAATATTAGAATCCTCACTTTTTTCCTGTAATGAATAAACTATAAATACCAATTTAAACTTTTCACTTTATTAAAAGATGGAGTTTGTTGATATAGAAAAATTGCTTACAGGTAGCTATGAAGGTAGAGTGGCAATTATAAAAGGCTGGATATATAGGAAGAGGAGCAGCGGCAAAATTTTATTTGTGCTTGTACGCGATTCTACAGGAGTAATACAAACTGCGGTTTCAAAAGAAAATGTAAAAGCTCAAGAATTCGAGCATGCTGAGAAAGCTCTGATTGAAAGCTCTGTTAAAGTTGAAGGCACAGTTGTAAAAGATTCTAGAGCGCCTGGCGGCTACGAACTAAGAGCGAGCAAATTTGAAGTAATAAGTTTTGCAGATGTTTTTCCCATTACCGAGTATCAGAGCGAAGAATTTCTGCTTGATAAGCGCCATTTATGGATTCGGTCTCGAGAACTTACTAACGTAATGAAGATCAAAGCATCTCTACTAAAATACGCAAGAGAGTGGTTTGAGCAGAATAATTTTTGCGAGGTTACGCCTCCAACAATAACGCCATCTGCTTGCGAAGGAGGCTCTACAGTGTTTGAGTTCAATTATTTTGATCAAAAAGCATACCTTTCGCAATCTGCACAATTGTATTTAGAAGCGCTTATTTACTCGCTTGAAAAGGTATGGAGCTTAACGCCAAGTTTTAGAGCTGAAAAATCCAAAACTACTCGCCATCTAGCTGAGTACTGGCATTTGGAAGCTGAGGCTGCTTGGGTAGATAATAACGAAAATATGCGGTTGCAGGAGGATCTTATATCATATATATGCCAGAAATTAGGTAGATATAGAGCTGTAGAGCTAAAAGCTTTTAATCGTAGCGCTGAAACTCTGCTTAAAATAGAGGCGCCGTTTAAAAGATTTACTTACGAAGAGTGTATAAAAATTTTGCAAAACAAAGGTTTTGATATAGAGTATGGTGCTGATTTCGGTGCTAAAGAAGAGCGCGAGCTCTCTCTGCTAGATCCCAAACCAATATTTGTTACGAGCTATCCTAAAGAGATAAAAGCATTCTATATGAAAGAAAATCCACAGGATAAAAGAACTTATCTATGTGCAGATATGCTTGCCCCTGAAGGCTACGGCGAAATTATAGGTGGAAGCGAAAGAGAAACGGATGTAGATAAATTGATTGAAAGATTGAAAGCAGAAAATGCAAATTTAGCAAATTATGAGTGGTATTTAGACCTTAGAAGATTTGGTAGTGTGCCGCACTCCGGCTTCGGATTGGGCATTGAAAGAATGCTTAAATGGATTTGCAAACTAGAGCATATTAGAGATGCAACACCTTTCCCAAGGACGATAACGAGAGCTTATCCTTAAATACAAACACTTAAACTCGCAAAGCGCCTGAGCGTAGACGCGACCAAAGGGCGCTTCCGTGTTGACGAGAGTGTGCAAAATCTAAGCTGGTGGGCACTAAAGAAGATCACTGACGAATTGCTCGCTATTTTATAGATATGCGATGGGTAATTATAGCGGGCGACTTCCCCTTGAACCCCCTGCCGCCCGCCTGATAAAAGAATCATCCAACAAAGTTATATAGCCGTGGTGTATTTTATTGTTAATGAGTGTAAGATAGATGAAAGAACAAATGGAAGTAATTGAAGTTTCTGGAGAAGTCGGAAAATGGGTAGTAATGGTAAAAAATAAGGTTATTGCTAGTAGCGATAATCTTAAAGAAATACTTGAGATAGCCG